>CALFEW010000775.1 GCA_937958365.1 uncultured Chloroflexota bacterium
GTTGATCTGCAATCCTTGTTGATTACTAGCGGTGCAACCTGCATAGCTGCTATGCCAGCGGCTGTATATTATGACAATGGCATTACTGATCCAGAAGACGCTACACCTAATGCAGGCACCATCCAGATGGGTTGTGGCACCCCAACGGCCGTCAATCTCCAATCCTTCACCCCCGCCGGTAACAGCACCCTGCCGGTCGTCGCCTTCATCGGCTTCCTGGCCCTGGTTATCGTCAGCTTCGGCGTCGTCATCGTCCGCCGCGAGCAACGCAAAGCGTAAATCTGGCCCAAATCTAATGGTTCACTGAGGGGCGTCCCCATAAAGGACGCCCCTTTTTCATTTTCCCGGCCGGTTGTGCTAAGATGAAGCCTTGCGCAACGCCCTGGTTCCCCAAACCCACGCCAGCGGCAAACGCAGGGATTATGATCAAAAAAGCTGTCCTATTTTTACTCTTGCTGAGCATTGGCGGTTTTGTGGCTGTCTCCCTGGCGGCGGCGCAAACGGCCGTTCCCCTCGTCCTCATCAATCAAGCCATCGTCAACTACCCCAACGACGTGCGCTTTACGCTGCAACTGCCCGGCGATACGGCCGTTACCCAGGCCACCCTGCGCTACGACGTGCAATCCACAAGCTGCCTGGAAGCTGCCGCCCAGGTCCCCGTCCCCCTCACCACCACCGCCGAAAAAGCAACCGCCGATTGGACCTGGGTCATGAGCCGTTCCGGCAACCCACCGCCCGGCGCCATCCTCTGGTGGGAATGGCTGCTCACCGACGCTGACGGCAAGCAAACCACCACGCCGCGCCAGAGCCTCACCTTTCAGGACACACGCTTCGACTGGCAAACCGTCGCCGACGACGGCATCACCCTGCACTGGTATCGCGGCAACGTGGGGCCGCTGCTGCTGGAAGCGGCCGTAGACGGCCTGGCCCGCCTGGAAACCGACATGGGCATCGAACTCCAGGACGACGTGCAATTTTACATCTACGGCAGCGCTGCCGACATGCGCGACGCCGTGCTGTACGTGCAAGATTGGGCCGGCGGCCTGGCCTTCAACGAATACAACACCATCCTGATCGGCGTGCCGCCGGAAATCGCCGCCGATTGGGGGCGCAGCACCGTGCGCCACGAACTGGCCCATCTGGTGACGGGTCAGTTCGCCCAAAGCTGCGTCGGCGGCTACCGCCCCACCTGGCTGGAAGAGGGCCTGGCCGTCTACGCCGAAGGCGAACCGACCGAAGACATCCAGACCGCCCTGGACCAGGCGCAGGCCACCGACAACTTCGAGCCGCTGCGCAGCCTCAGCGGTTCCTTCCCGGCGCACAGCGAGCAGGCGGGCAGCGCCTACGCCCAGAGCTACAGCGTGGTCAACTTCATGCTGGCGGCTTACGGCCGTGAGAAAATGCACGACCTGCTGCTGGCTTTAGCCGCCGGGCAGAGCAGCGACGCCGCCCTGGAAGCCGTCTATGGCGTGAACGTGGATGGGCTGGACGCGGCCTGGCGGCGCAGTTTGGGATTGGCGGAACGGCCGTATCCCCCCACGCCCACACCCATCAGCGCCGCCGCCGTGCCCACCATCGCCCCCCTTGGCCGTCCGGAAAGCCTGCCCACGCCGCCAGCCGCCGCAGCTACGGCAGCAGCAGCTACGGCCGTAGCCGCCACGGCCGATACCCCGTCAGCATCCCTCAGCATTTGCGGCGTAGCTCTTATGCCCCTCCTCTTTGTTTGGGGTTTTGCCCGGTCACGAAAGCCGGGGAGATAGTTGTTAGTTGGTTAGTTTGTGGGATTCCAACCAACCTTCTTTACCGCCTTGGCCCAATTGACAGGGGGTGATACCCCCAGTATCATTCTCGTATGAACCAATTCGACCGTATCACGTTTAATCCCCAGGTCATGGGTGGGCGCGCCTGTATACGCCACATGCGCGTTACCGTCTCATTAATCTTAAACCTGTTCGCTAATGGAATGACGGGCGACGAGATCATCACTGCCTATCCTTATCTGGAACCGGAAGATATTCAGCAGGCATTACAATATGGCGCATGGCTGGCTGAAGAATCCGTTTTCTCTCTTGCTTTCCCTGGTTAGCGTGCATGAAATTCATAGCCGATATGGGCATCTCGCCGCAAAGCGTTCTTTTTTTACGCGGCCTGAATTACGATGCGGTTCACGCGCTGCATTGCCAGCTTCAACTGGCTCCGGATCATGAGATTCTTGCCCTGGCGAGTGCAGAAAACCGTGTCCTTTTGACCCACGATCTGGATTTTGCCGCCCTGATGGCGGCTAACCGGGCTGCATTGCCCAGCGTCATCATTTTTCGGCTGACCGATATGCGCCCGGCGACGGTAAATCAATATCTGGCGTTGATTCTTGACCAGCACGCGGCGGCTTTACGGGAGGGCGCTATTTTGAGTGTCACTGAAGGTCGTATTCGTGTGCGTCGTTTACCGCTGTAAAGTTGCTTCAGAGATTAGAGAGTGGCGATTGAACCAATCGCTAACCCCCATGCCTAAAAGCCGAAAGCTCACTCTTCTTTTTGTCGTTTTTTTGCTGTTAAGCTGCCAATTGGCGGATGTGGCGCAGCAGCAAACGGCCGTTGCCAACATCCCCCGTGACGACGCCATCTTTCTGGTTGGCGGGCAGCCGGAGACGATGGACCCGGCGCTGACGCGCGGCGGGCCAGACAGCCCGCTCGGCCACGTCTTTAGCGGCCTGACGAGCCTGGATACCCACTTGCAGGTGCAGCCAGAACTGGCTGCCGGTTGGACCGTCAGCGAAGACGGGCTGGTGTATACCTTTTATTTGCGGCGGAATGCGCTGTTCCATAACGGCCGTGCCCTCACCGCCCAAGACGTCATCTACTCCTGGGAACGGGCCACCGATCCCGCCCTCGGCTCGGACACCGCCCAAACCTACCTGGGCGACATTGCCGGGGTACAGGCCCGGCTGGATGGGCAGGCCAACGCCATCAGCGGCCTGCGCGCCATAGACGATTACACCCTGGAAGTGACCCTCACCGCGCCGGTGGTTTACTTCCTGGCCAAGCTGGCCTACCCCGTCGCCTACGTGGTAGACCGCGAGAACGTCGCTCTGGCCGATTGGCAGCATCAGCCCAACGGCAGCGGCCCCTTCAAGCTCACCCGCTGGGACGACGATGTCCTCATCGTGCTGGAACGCTTCGACAACTATTACCTGGACCCGGCGAAGGTGCGCCACGTGGTCTACCAACTGGGGCCGGGCCTGCCCCTGACGATGTACGAGACGGGCGAGATTGACCTGGTAGGCATCGGCGGGGTGACGTTGGAGCGGGCGCGCGACCCAAACAGCCCGTTCAGCCAGGAATTGCGCACGGCCGTTACCCTCTGCACCTCCGCCATTGGCCTGAACAACCGGCTTGCCCCCTTCGACAATCCGCTGGTGCGCCAGGCGTTTAACTACGCCCTGGACAAAGAGCTGCTCATCCAGACGTTTAACAATGGCAATGCCCTGCCGGCGGCAGGGCCGCTGCCGCCGGGAATGCCCGGTTATGGCCTCAGCGGCGTCAGCGGCTACCCGTATGATCCGGCGCGGGCGCGCCAGCTTTTGGCGGAAGCCGGCTATGCAAACGTGGACGATTTTCCCGTGCTGACGTACTATACAGCCGGTTATGGTGACGTAGATGGGTATGGTACGGCCGTGATTACCCTCTGGCAAGAAAATTTAGGCGTCACCATCGAGCCGGTGGTTCTGGACCCGTACACCTATTACGATGAGTTGTACGCCGGTAACACCGGGCACATTTTCAACAGCGGCTGGTGCGCCGATTACCCCGACCCGCAAAATTTTCTGGATGTGTTGTACCACAGCCAGTCGCCGCAAAATATAGGCGGCTTTAGTAACCTTACCATTGACGCCATGTTGGAAGCCGCGCGGGTGGAGCCAGACGTAAACGGCCGTTTACAACTTTACGCCGATGTCGAACGGTTGCTGGTAGACGAAGCGCCGGTTGTTTTTACCAGTCACGGCCTGTCCGCGGTCCTGGTGAAACCAGACGTGCAAAACTACGTCCTCACGCCGCTGGGCGTGCGCCAATGGCATCTGGTGACGAAAAATTAAGATTGGAGATGGGAGATTTATGGATAAACGTACTTCAAATATTTTGCTGGTCGGCATTGCCGTGCTGGCTGTTGTGTTGTTGATGAGTGGTATGTGGCTGGTATTCCGCGGCATGAATACGGCCGCCGAACCCGCAGCCCCGCTGCCGACCGCGACCGCCATTGCCTCTCTGCCTACGGCGACAACGGCCGTGCAAGAAGCATTGCCCACCGCCACTTCCCTGCCGACGCTGGTCGTCTTGCTGCCTTCGGCCACCCCGCCGCCCACCGTCACCCCAACAGACACACCCGCAGCCACCGATACGCCGGTCCCCACCGATACGCCACCACCGACCAACACCCCCGTGCCGGTTGTCATTCCGCCCACCAACACACCTGTGCCGCCCACCAATACGCCGGTTCCCACGCCATCGGGTCCGCAAGTAGTCAGCATCAATGGCCTGAGCGCTTCCCGGTTCAACCTGCAACCGCGCGCGCAAATTCAGGTAAATGGCAAAATCTGGTTTGAATTTACCGTAGACAACTCCACCGGCGGTGATGTGCCCTTCTCGCAATTGGGCGTGATGCCGCGCAAAAACGGCGCAGATCGTCTGGATTGGTACCAAAACAGTTGGGGCGGCAACAATGATTCCATCAAACCTGGTGGCCTGCGCTGGGAAGACAACATCCAATTGCGAGAGGCCGGCAGTTATACCCTGCGCCTGGTCATTTGCTTCGACAGCCGGGACGCCTGCCGTGGCGGCAGTGGCACCTGGCACACACTGTCCCCGGAAATACCGGTCAATTTGCCGTAAACCGTAAGCCGTATTCCGTGTTCCGTATTCCGTAAACCGTATACGGAATACGGCTCATTTCCCCTCATGCTCGTCTTCATCATCGTCTTCATCGCCATTTTCACCCAGACTGTGACCGGCTTTGGCGTGGCATTGGTTTCCATGCCGCTGCTGCTGCTGGTGTTGGACATTCAGGTAGCGTCGCCGTTGGTGGCGCTGGTGGCGGGCGTGGCGGAACTGCTGCTGCTGATCCATTACCGGGCGAGTTTGAACGTCCGCGCAGTGGCCCGGCTGATCGTGGCGTCGCTGGTGGGCATTCCGCTGGGCGTGCTGCTGCTGCGGCAGGTGGATGAAGGGGTGATTACGGCCGTTCTCGGCGGTCTCATCGTGGTCTATGCGCTGTATGGCCTGCTGGGGCTGCGTTTACCTCAACTGGCGCACCCGGCCTGGAGCTACGGCTTTGGTTTTGCCGCCGGGCTGCTGGGCGGCGCGTACAACATCAGCGGCCCGCCGGTGATCATCTATGGTAACTGCCGCCGTTGGCCGCCGGCCGAGTTCAAGAGCAATTTGCAGGGCTTTTTTGTCGTGAGCAGTTACACAATTATTGCCACCCACGCCATTGGCGGCAATTTCACGCCGGTGGTGTGGCAGAATTTTCTCCTGGCTTTACCGGCCATCTTGCTGGCGCTTGTGGTTGGCTTTCAGGTAGACAAATACTTCGATCCGCAAAGATTTCAGCGTGTCGTTTTAGTTGTTCTTGTCATATTGGGAATTAGTTTGATTGTAAGTTAGTGGATTATGCTGCGACTGATTAATCAATTTGTCTATCGGCCAGACGCCACGTTTGCCGACCCGGAGTTTACGCCGATGGAACTCGGGCTGGCCTTTACACCCGTGACGCTGACGACGGCCGATAAACTGTCGCTGTGGGCCTGGTATTTACCGGCGGCGCAGGCGCGCTGCGTGCTGCTGTATTGCCACGGCAACGCCGGTGACATCCGCGATTGGGTGCAGGCGATTCCGCCCTTTCTGGCGATGGGATGCAGCGTGCTGCTGTTTGATTATCGTGGCTATGGACGGAGCGAAGGACGGCCGTCTGAGGAAGGGCTGTATCTGGACGCCGAGAGCGCCTGGGCCTGGGTGCGCGACTGCGCCCAACAGGAAGGTTTACCGGCGGTGATCCTGGGCAAATCGTTGGGAACGGCCGTCGCCATTCACGCCGCCATCCAGACGCCCCCGGCGGCGCTGGTCCTGGACAGCGCCTTCGCTTCCATGCAAGAAATCGCCATGACCGTCACCCCCTGGCTGCCCGACGCCATGCTGCCATCGCTGTACGAATCAGAAAAGCGCGTTTCTCAGATCACCTGCCCAACGCTGGTCATTCACGGCCGTGCCGACACCCTGGTCCCCCTCAGCCACGCGCAACGCATCCACGCGGCCCTCACCGCGCCCAAAACCCTGCACATCGTCAACGGCGCCGGCCACAACGACCTGTCCGGCTACCCCGAATACGACGAGACAATTCGGGCGTTTCTCGCCACCAACCTGTAAGCCCGCAAGGAAATAGGACGCGGATAAACGCGGATGCAGCCGATAAACGCGGGTTTTTTTAGATTTTATCGTAACATCTCAATAATCTGGGGAGCCTCCGGGAGGCTTGTCGTTACCATCACGGTCGTCTCTAGCCCCGTTTACGGGGCGTCGT
>CALFEW010000776.1 GCA_937958365.1 uncultured Chloroflexota bacterium
GGAAAGCAAAATCGGGCCGCTTGTCCACGTGGCAGAAGACCAACCGTTGGGGTGCGACGCCCTGGTCGAGGAAAATTTGCAAGAACGATTCAACGGCCGTACCCTTCTCCGTGTGCATTTCAATCGCACAGCCGGTCGCCCGACAGGCCGCGGCCGCTGCTTCCAGCAGATGGCGCGGCGTCTCGTCCAGACTGGCCTCGCCGGCGATTTTGATGAAGCCGGCGCGCACCGGTTCGGCGGTGTCTTTGGTTTCCCGCAAGGCGTCGGTCAGTTCGGCCACAAACAAATCCGCGGCCGCTGCCGCCGACATTTCCCAGAGGGGCGCGGCTGGCGGATAGTAGAGCCGCCGGTGGAAACCGGTGCAGGCGATGAGGTGGACGTGGCTGGCGCGGGATAGAGTGGGGAGGATACGGCCGTTGCGCCCACACCCGCCCGGCTGGCAATCTACAATCGCCCCCCCACCCGCCGCCCGGTAGCGGATAAGTTCTTCCGTAATCGTCGCCGCGTCATTCAGCACCGGCGCGTCGGGCGCACCGCCCGCCACCGGCTCAATCCAGACATGGCTGTGGGCATCCGTAACGCCCAATTCATCCGGCGCCACCGGCCCCAGGACGGTTGTGATTGTTCTACTCATCGCAAATACCCTATTTCGGATTTCGGATTGCGGATTGCGGAATGATGTCGGCTGACTAATCCAATCTCCAATCTCTACTCTCCAATCTCCAGTCTCTCCCGGCTACACACCAACGTCACGCGCAAATTTTGTCCATCGGCGGCGGCGGCGAAGGCGGCGTTGGCTTCGGCCAGGGGGTAGCGGGCGGTGATCAGCGGGGCCAGGTTGAGCCGGCCGGAATTGACGATGTCGGCGGCGCGTAGACAATCGTAGGTGCTGCACGCCGTCGTGCCGGTGACGACGAGTTCCTTGTAGTGGACGGTGTTGGCGTTCAGCCGGATGAAGGGGTCGTCTTTGGGCAGGCCGCCGAAGAAATTAATGCGCCCGCCGATAGCGGCGATGTCCAGCGCCGACTCTTGCGCCGGTTTGGATGGCGCGGCAACGATGACCACATCTGCGCCACGGCCGTTGCTCGCCGCCAGCACCACTTCCTTTAAATCTTCATGGATGGGGTCTACCACCCGATCCGCGCCCAGCGCCAACGCCTGTTCCCGCCGCCCCGCCGCCGGTTCGCTGACAATCACGCGCACCGCGCCACGCAAATTCGCCAGCATGACGTGCAAAATACCAATCGGCCCTGCCCCCATGACGACCACCACGTCGCCATCGTGGACGTTGAGGGCGTTTTGGCCGCGCAGCACGCAGGCCAGCGGCTCAATCAACGCCGCGACGGCCGGATCAACTCCTTCATGGATGGGCATGAGGTTGCCCTGCTGAATGGCGAGAGCGGGCACGCGCATGTATTCGGCAAACGCGCCATCGAGGTTGATGCCGATGGCCTGGAAGTCCGGGTCCATGTTGTTGTTGCCGGAGATGGTGGCCCGGTTACGGCCGTGGCCCATATTCGGCGCAATAAACACCCGCTGCCCGATGGCATAGCCTTCCACCTTATCGCCCAAGGCGGCAATTTCACCCACCACTTCGTGGCCGGGAATACGCACCGCGCCCGGCGGGTAATGGCGATGCCCACCTTTATAGATACGCAAATCGGTGCCGCAAATGTTGGCGTTCAGCACCTTCACCAACGCCTCCTCCGGCCCAATCACCGGCCGGGGCGCTTCTTCTACCCGTAAATCTTCTGGCCCGTAGTAGATGGCGGCTAGCATAGTTGATTCTCCGTTTCCCGTATTCCGTATTCCGTGTTCCGTGTTCCGTATTCCGTATTCCGTGTTCCGTTTACGGCTCACGGCTTACGGAATACGGCTTACGGAATACGGTCTTAATACGTCACTGCTGCCACGGCACAACCCACGCCGGGTCTAGCACTTCTTCCAGCAAAACGGGGCGGCCTTCGAGCATGGATTTGGTTCCGGCGAGGACGGTGGCGACTGCCCAACGGCCGTCTTCCCCCCCCACGCGCGGTTTTTGGCCGGTTTGCACGCACGCCACAAAGTGCTGCATCTCGTGGATGTAGGCCCAGGCGAAACGCTCCGGCCAGCGCCGGTAGATGGGCGTGATGAGGCCCTGGTCGCGGTTGATACACACCACCACGTCCATGCCCTGCATCGAGCCAATTTGCATGATGCCTTTTTTGCCGACGATTTCCACGCGGGCGTCGTAGCCATAATCGCAGGGGCAGACGCCGGAGACATTGCCCAACGCGCCCGATTCAAACTTGATGGTGGCGAACATATTGTCGTAGAAGTGTGCGGCGTGTGCGCCGCGCTCTTCGCCCTTGAAGTTGGCCGTCTCCAGGTAGATGCGCTGCGGATTCGATCCCATCAGCCAGCGCACGCAGTCCAGGTCGTGGCTGTTCACTTCGGCGATCATGCCGTTGGAGGTGCGAATGTCGTTGGCCCAGGCGGGCGGCAGGCCCGGCCCGTGGGTGAGCGATTTGATGAGCATCGGCTCGCCGATTTCGCCAGCGAAAATGCGCTCGGCAGCGGCGACAAACTCGGGGTCGAAGCGGCGCATGAAGCCGAGTTGCAGCAGCAGGCCGCGCCCTTCGGTGGCGGCGATGATGTCGTCGCATTCGGCCAGGTTCATCGCCATCGGCTTTTCCAGAAAGACGTGTTTGCCGTGTTCGGCGGCCAGCAGGGCCAGTTCCCGGTGGGTGAAGGTGGGGGTGGTGATGACGACGGCATCGAAAGCGACTTTGTCC
>CALFEW010000777.1 GCA_937958365.1 uncultured Chloroflexota bacterium
CGCTGCCGGATGGCTGCCTGGCTGGTGGCACGCAAATCCACGAAACGGCCGTCTTCCCCGCCCAACCGAATCGCCCCGGCCGTTGGATCATAAAAGCGAAACAGCAGGCGGGTGAGGGTGGTTTTGCCGCTGCCCGTGCGCCCCAGTAACCCCAGAATTTTGCCCGACGCCAGAGTGAAGGTGACATCTTCGAGGATGGCCGTGTCCAGGTCGTCGGCGTAGTGGAAAGAAACGTGGTCAAATTGGACGGCGAGACGGCCGTCAGGCACACTTTCTTCCCCATCATGCAGCGTCGGCTGCTCGGCCAACAGGTCCACGATGCGGTTCATGCTGGCCGCCGCCTGCTGCAAATCTTGCACCTGCCGCTGGATCACCCACAATGGCTCCTTCAGCACGTCAATGTAATAAAAAATCACGTACACCGTGCCGATGGTCAGGACGCCGCCGGCAAACAGCGACGTGCCCCAGATGTAGGCGACCACGTAAGCCAGCGCCGGCATCAGAATCGGCAGGGTCATGACGCCCAGGTTCAGGCGCATGGCGCGGGCCATGCGCTGCCAGCGTTCACGCAGCAGGCTGTACAATCGCCGCATCATAAACGGCGCGGCGGCGCTGGTCTGGATTTCCTCCGTGCCGCCCAGCCACTCTTCCAGGTAGCCGAACAGATCGGAACTGGTTTGCCGCAGCGCCTGCCAGCGCGGCACCAATCGTTTGTTGAGCCAGTTCAGCGCCACCAGGCCGATTACGCCCAGCAGCGTGATGGATGCGCCCACACGCCAGTCTACCAGCCACAGCAGAACCATGACGCCGGCCATCAGCAAGAAATTGCTGATCAGTTGGATGACCAACTGCGAGAAGAAGTTAGCCAGTTGGTTGACGTCGCCGTCTACCCGTTCGATGAGTTCGCCGGGTTTGTAGGCTTTGTGGAAGGACATGTCCAGGCGCAGGCAGTGGAGGGCCAGATCGGCGCGCAGGTCGTTGGTGGCGCTCCAGGCCACCACTTCGCCCACGTAGGCGGCAGCCAGCCGGGTAGCCTGGGCGATGATGGCGAGGATGGTGAAGAAAACGGCCGTGCCCACCAATTCCCGCACGCTCTTCCCCGTCTCCACGCCATCCAGGAAGCGCCGTACCAACTGCGGATTAATCAGTTGCAGGGTTATGCCGCCAATGACCAGGAAACTCAACAGCGCCACCAGCCGCGCTTGCGGCCGCAGATATGTAACCAGCAGCATTCGATAGGGATGTTTGCTTAGATTGTCTGAAATCATGTTATCAACTCGTGAAGAATGGGACGCGGATTTTCACGGATGCAGCAGATCAACGCGGATTTTTGCCTTTTCTTATCCGCGAAAATCCGCTGCATCGGCGTTTTTCCGCGTCCCATTTGAGTTCTGTCAAATAATCTTCTCTGAAAGTCTGCTCAAAGTTTAACTCTTTTGAGTGACATTTGGTTGCGGGGGATACTGTGTGTCGAGTAAACTCAGGCTCGATAATATGAATTTTCCCAAAGGAGTTTAACATGGAATACCGCCGCTTAGGCAAATCAGGCTTACAAGTTAGCGTGCTTTCGTTTGGCGCATGGGTTACTTTTGGCAATCAGGTAGATGTGGATGCCGCTCTGGAAATCATGACGGCCGCTTACGACGCCGGCGTCAATTTCTTCGACAACGCCGAAGTCTACGCTCAGGGACAGGCGGAAACGGTGATGGGCGCGGCCTTGCAAAAGGCCGGCTGGCGTCGTGATAGTTACGTCGTTTCCAGCAAGGTGATGTTTGGCAGCGTGCCCAACGCCCTGCCCAATCAGCGCGGCCTCAGCCGCAAACACATCTACGAGGCGTGCCATCAGGCCATGCAGCGCCTGCAAGTGGATTACCTGGACCTCTATTTCTGCCATCGCCCGGACCCCAACGTACCGATGGAGGAAGTGGTACGCGCCATGACGGAATTAATCCATCAGGGCAAGGTGTTTTATTGGGGTACATCCGAATGGTCGGCGCAGCAGTTGATGGAAGCGACCAGCGTGGCGCGCCAGTACAACCTCATCCCGCCGACGATGGAGCAGCCGCAGTATAACATGTTCCACCGCCACACCGTCGAGGTGGAATACGCCCGCCTCTACGAAGCCATCGGCCTGGGCACGACCATCTGGTCGCCGCTGGCCTCCGGCATTTTGACGGGCAAATACAACGATAGCATCCCGGACGATTCGCGCATGAAGCTGCCCGGTTACGAGTGGCTGCGGCGCATGTTGGAAAGTGAAGAAGGGCAAAAACGGCTGGCGACGACGCGGGAGTTAACGGCCGTTGCCGACGACCTCGGCATCACCATGGCCCAGTTAGCCATCGCCTGGTGCGTGAAGAACCCCAACGTCAGCACCGTCATCACCGGCGCTTCCCGCGCCAGCCAGGTCACGGAAAACATGAAAGCGATGGCTGCCGCCGCCCAGTTGGACGCCGACGTGATGGCGAAGATCGAAACCATCCTGAATAACAAGCCGAAGGGTATGGACTTTCAATTAGCCAATAGTTAGCCGTAAGCCGTAAACCGTATTCCGTAAGCCGTGTTCCGTATACGGTTTACGGAATACGGAATACGAAACACGAACACCAAATATGAATTTATCTGACAAACGCCGCGCTATCCGGCCGCTGCTGAGCGACCGGCCGGAAGACGCGGTAGATGATTATTACGCCTTTCACCATCCCGATGAGAAAACGGGGCTGTCGCTGTTTCCTGATGGCGCGGAACGGCCGTCCGGCTTCCTGACATTTTCACGCACGGGCATGGATTTATTCCGCTCGCTGGTGACTTTGCGCCTGCCGATTGCCGACCTGGAAGCCAGCGCAGCAGCCATTCACCAGACGATGGAACCGGAAACGGCCGTTATCCTCTTCAGCCCGGCGCAGTATGGCCCCCTGCTGCACGCCCTTTTCGACGTGCAAACCGAAGAAACCCTGCGCCTCTACGCCCTGTCGCCCCGGCGCTTTGAGCCGATCATCAACGTGCTGGTGGTGCAGACCACCGGCCCCAATGGGCTGCCGCGCTTCATCGTGCGCTCGCAATCTAACGGTGAAGTTGTCGCCGCCGCCGGTCTGAACTGGCTGTCACCGCGTTATGCGGAGATTTCGGTGAATACGGACCTTTCGCACCGGCGGCAGGGGTTGGGACAAAGTGTGGTGGCGGCCATGGTGGAGTATGTGTTGGGCAACGGCCGTATTCCCCTTTACCTTGTCGCCGAACAAAACACACCCTCCGTTCAACTAGCCGAACAAACAGGTTTCCGCGACACCGGCTTCAGCAAACTGCTGCTACAAGCCAGTCTAAAATCTCGCCCTTCCTGATCTAACGTTACCTACGTTTTATTTGGCATACTTTCACGCATCATTGATGGACTTGATACTCAAAAAAAGATTAACTATTAACAAACAAGACAGTAGTCAAAAGGTAAACTGTAGTGCAAGGTAAAAGGTAATTGCGAGTTAACTCTAAGCGCCATTCTCATCGTTTTTCGGATGGTGCTTTCTGGTTGTCAGATGCCAATCACCTGCCCGGTTGTCAAAGAATTAGTTTGGAGGTGCAAAATGAGTAAAAGTACAGGTGTTGTGAAATGGTTTAGTCGGTTAAAAGGGTATGGTTTCATCAATCCTGATGACGGTGGGCAAGAGATATTTGTCCATTATTCAGCGATTGAGGGAGATGGCTACCGTAACCTTT
>CALFEW010000778.1 GCA_937958365.1 uncultured Chloroflexota bacterium
CAATGTGCCCAACGACGTTGTAACAGCCCTGAAAGACGCCGCCGGAAATGGCGCAAGAACCCACCGCCACCACAAATTTGGGGTCCGGCATTTGCTCATAAATGAGCCGCAGTCGGTCCCGCGATTGCAGCGTCACCGGGCCGGTGCAAATCAGCACATCGGCGTGGCGTGGGCTGCCTTGCAGCTTGACGCCTAACCGTTCGGCGTCGTAACGTGGGGTAAGCGTGGCTAATATTTCAATGTCGCAGCCATTGCATGAGCCGCTGTTATAATGAATGGCCCAGGGCGAGTTCACCCGCGCCCACTTTCGGAGCCTGATCAAAACAGTGTTCCACTCATCAGTCAGATTCAAGTTCGTCATCGGTTTGCTCTCTTTTGCTTGCCTGCTTTTGGGGCCAATCCATTTTAGTACCCGTGTTCCGTAACCCGTATTCGGTCATCCGTCAGGTGTTACCCCTGGTGAACGCCCACGGGAAACGGGTTACGGACTTCGGGTCACGGCTATTAGCCCAAGATTAAAGCAACCAGGGCCAGCATCAGTCCAGCCAGATACAGGATAGAAATGAGCGAGCCGGTGCTGCTGCCCAACATCAATACGCCCAGGTGCAGCACGGCAAAAAACAGGGCAATCGTAAAAAACGGCCGATACCCCGGCACGCCAATTTTGCCCGATAAAGTCTCGCCGCCGGTATAGCTGCTCGATTTAATGGGGTTGGGATGTTCTTTGCCGGCCAGTAGTTTGCCCAGGCCAGACAAAATGCCCACAAGCAGCAGATAAAGCACAAAAGCAATCGGTGGAAATAGTAGAAAACTCATGTCGTCACTCCACAGTCAGGTTAACCGCCAAATGCGGCCATGAATGCTGTACCGGCCGGCTGCACCAGCCCGCTTACCAGCCCAGGCCAGAACCCCACGATGAGTACGGCCGTTGCCAGCAATATCAGCGGTATGTTCATCAGGGTGGGTACGGTTAGACCGGTTTGCACGGCCGTTGACGGCCGTTTCCGATATACCGCATTGACCATCGGCGCATAATACGCCAGCGACAGCACGCTGTTCAGCGCCATAAACGCAATCACCGCATAGATGAACAGGCTGCGCGTTTCAAAACCGGCGACCAGAATTTGCCACTTGGACATAAACCCGACCAGCGGTGGCAGCCCGCCCAGCCCCAACAACGCCAGGCTAAATACCAGCGCAATTAGCGGGTACTTTTGCGAAGCCCCGGCCAGGTCGGCAATCACCAGTGGGTCGTGGTCGCCACGCGCCGTGTGCAAGGCGTACAACAGCGCCCCGGCCGAGAGGAAGGCCAATCCCTTCATCATTCCATGACTCAGCAGGTGGAAAAAACTGCCTTCCGCGCCGGCCACTTCACCAAAGTAAATGGCGATCCCCAGACCAATCAACATATAGCCGACGTGGGCAATGCTGGAAAAGGCCAGCAAGCGCTTGACTTGCTGCTGCCGCAGCGCCAGCAAATTGCCAAAAATCATGTTCAATACGCCGAAGAAGATGAGCAATGTGCCCCAAACGGCCGTTGTGCCGGCCAACGGCGCCAATGCCCGCAGCAGGGCAATTAGACCCGCCTCAATGACCACGCCGGACAACATGGCGCTGATGCCGCTGGGCGCTTGTGAATGGGCATCCGGCAGCCAGGTGTGCATGGGCACAATGGCAATCTTTACGCCAAAACCGATGATGAACAATCCTCCGGCAGCCAGCAGCGCCAGCGAATTGGGCTGCCCGGCCACATACGCCTGGATTTGCAAGATGTCCAGCGTGCCGGTTTGCGCCAGCACAAAGGCGATGCCCAGCAGCACAAACACGGAACCAACGGCGCTTTGCACCAGATACTTGATGCCTGCTTCCAACGAAGCGGGTTGGTCGCGGTAAAAAGCGACCAGGAGGTAAGAAGTAATCGCCATGGCCTCAAACCACAGCCAGAGGTTGAAGAGGTCGCCGGCGCAGCCCAGCCCAATCATCACGCCGGACATGGCAATGAGCATGGCGTAATATTTCGATTCGCTCAGTTCGCCGTGCATGTAGACGTTGGAGTAGAGGATAACCAGGGTAGAGAGGGCGAGTACGGCCGTTGCCAACAGCAAACTCAGCCCATCCAGCCGCAATGTAATTGTGCCAAAGGTGTAGCTTTGCAGGCCATTGGCCTGAAACTCCTGCCACGTCAGGGCAAACGGCAGCCACGTGCTGAGAATGGCAAATAGAGCGACCCACCGGGCAACGGCCGTACTCGCCGTTATCTGCCGTCGAGCCAGCCGCCCCACCAGATAAATCACCGGCGACCACAATAGCGGCAGCCAGATCAGCCACAGAAAAACGGGAAGATTTGTGAAAGCCAGAATGTCCATAAAATATCTCCCGACTATGCTGCCCCAGCCAGAATCAACAGGACCACCACCAGCGCCAGGATGATGCCCAACACATTCCAGTTCAACTGGCCTGTTTGCGTCAACTGGAGGGCAGAGGCGGCTTTTTGTGTCAGGTTGACCGTGCCACGATTAAGCGCTTCAAAGCCAAAGCCGTTGGCGGCGGCGCGGCCAAATCCTTGCAGTGATTGGCTGACGCCCCCGAACCGCTCGCGCTGCCACCAGACCGCCAATCCCAGGGCAACCACCGCCAGCGCCAGCCACGTCGCCGGCGCGGTGAGAATGCTCAGCAGCATCTCCCCGGTTGTGCCCACATGCAGGTGATGGTAGGGCAGCGTCGCTTGCAACCACTCGCCAAACAGCCCAATGAGCAGCCAGGAGGTCAGCGTGCCCAGCGCCAATGGCAAGAGCGCCGTTTTCATCGGCGCGCCGGCGTCGTGAACGTGTTTGTCGCCCGGTTGGCCGAAGAACACCAGCCACACCATGCGGAATGTGTAAAAGGCGGTGATGCCCGCACCCAAAACCATGCCCGCGTAGGCCCAAATCGGCCCATGCTCCAGGCCGCTTTCCAAAATCAATTCTTTGCTCCAGAAGCCGTTGAAGATGGGCAGACCGGCCAACGCCGCCGCGCCAATGATGAAGACGGTGCTGACGAATGGCATTTGCTTGCGCAGGCCGCCCATCTGGTTCATGTCTCGCGTGCCGGTGGCGTGGATGACCGCGCCCGCGCCCAAAAAGAGCAGCGCCTTGAAGATGGCGTGGCTGAACAGGTGGAACTGGCTGGCGAACACGCCGCCTACGCCCACGGCATAGACCATGTAGCCAAGCTGGCTGACGGTGGAGTAGGCCAGCACACGCTTCAGGTCTGTGGCCACCACGGCCATCAGGGCGGCTAACAATGCGGTGATGAGGCCGATGAGGAGAACGGCCGTTTCCCATCCCGCCACCTCGGCAAAAGCCGGATAAAATCGGGCCAGCAAATAAACGCCCGCGTTCACCATCGTGGCCGCGTGGATGAGGGCGCTGACCGGCGTTGGCGCTTCCATCGCGTCCGGCAGCCAGGTGTGGAACGGAACCTGCGCCGACTTAGCCATCGCCGCAAACAGGAAGCAGAAGGCGATGAAGCTCAACACGCCATCCGGCAGGGTGTTGGCGTTAGCCAGCAGCGTGCTGATCTGATAATCGCCCAGGTAAACGTACGCCGCCAGCGTGCCCAGCAGCAGCCCAATGCCGCCCAACTGGGTGATAATCAGCGCCTTGATGCCGCCGCGCACCGCCTTTGGATCGTCGTTGTAAAACGAGATGAGGGCATAAGAACACAGCGCCGTCATCTCCCAGAAGATGAACATCAAAAACAGGCTGCCCGCCAGCACCAGCCCAGCCATCGAGCCGATGAAGAGCAGCACCAGGGCGTAATAACGCCCCAACTGCGCCTCGCCGCGCATGTATTCCACGGAAAAAATCACCGCCAGGCTGCCAATAACCGTGGCGATGACGGCCAGAAATACGCCCAGGCTGTCCGGCACAAAGGTGAACAAACCAAAGACGCTGCCCGCGTCCAGGCTGATCACTGCCTGGTCCGTGGTGTTGGGGATGAGGGCCAGAGCGGCCAGAGCGGCCCCGACAGAGAATAGTACGGCCAGGGTGTGTTGTGCGCGCGGCCGTTTATCACCGGCCAGCCAGACAATCACCGCGCCCAGCCAGGCCAGTCCAATTGTCAGAAGAATCAACCAGGCAGTCATGGCTTACCTCCGCAGCGCAGACAGGTTTTTAATGTCCAGCGAACCGGTGTGGCGCTTCACCTGGACGGCCAGAGCCAAACCGATGACGGCCACAATGGTATCGGCGACAATGACGGTGACGGCCAGGCTTTGCCCCAGATTCACCTGCCCGCTGATTTTACCGGCCAGCACCAGAGCGATCAGCGCCCCCTTGACCAACAGTTGCAGTGCAATGACGATCTGGAACAGGTTCCGTACCATCAGCAAGCCGTATAAGGCGACGCCGAGCAGGCACAACACCCCGGCGACGATGATGGTTAGTTCGGTACTCATGCGTGGGCCTCCTTGATTTGTGGTTCTGGGGATGTGTCGGCCACAGTAGTTGGCGTTTGGGGTAAGGCTGGTTGCAGTTGTCTGGCTTTGAAATTGGCTCTGGCGCGTTCTTCTGCCGTCTCTTTTTCGGCCAGAATGCCCAAAATGCCCATCACCCCGGCAAAAATCAGGCCGATTTGCACCAGCATGTCCAGACCGCGGTTTTCCCAAAGCATGGTGGAGAAGGTGGGTTCGGCAACGGCCGTGCCCGCCTCATTCAGCGGCAGCACAAACCAGGCTACCAACCCAACAAAAGCCAAAGCCAGCCCGCCGCCTAATGCCCAGGGAACCAGTCTGCCCATCGCCATGGCGTCTTCACCGGCAATGGTGATGCCAAACACAAACAACACTGTGACCAATCCGGCGCCGACGCTGAGTTCAATCACGGCGACTTCGTGCGCGCCGAATGTGTAGAGTAGGGCAGCCACCAGGGCGCTGGTACAGGCCAACCAGATCGCAGCTACCAATAGCTGTCTGGTGCGTAACGCCTGAAACGCACATAAAACGATGGCTATCATCAGAGTTAGAGCGATTAGCATTGGACATTACCTCCAAAATGTACCTTACTTTATTAGGCGTTTTGTACACAGTGACACTTGTCATCGGAAAAGCGTGACGGAAGTACCTTTTGTGAATTAATGCACAAACAAATTTGTTTCGCGGTGTTGAATTTCAGAGAGGTAGATGGAGAGATGCGCAGGAATAACGGCCGTTCAAACAGGTCATTGGCACAAGCAAAAATAGCCCGCAGGAAACGTGGATGTTCGCAAACATCGCTTTTGCGTGGGCGTTCATCCACGCCCTGTTTGATTTATGGCAATCAGGCGGCGCGGCGGGTGCGCCGCCAGCAGCCCAGGAACAGCAGGCCCGTCACCAGGAAGGGGGAACTATAGGCAAAGGCGGCAAACCAGCGCTGTTCGGGAAATGTGAAGTAGGCTAACAGGGCGATGCCTAAAGCGCAAAGGCTGGCGATGACGCCGCCCACCGCTTCCCAACGCCAGGCGCACAAAATGCCCAGAGTGGCCGCAATGAGCAAAGCAAAGAGGAGGATGCCGTTTTGGTTCTCCGATCGGGAACCGGCGGTCAGGAAGCTTTCTGCGCCGATGACGCGCAGGTAGATGAGGCCGGTTAAGAGGGCCAGCAGACCCACCGACCGGGCCAGGAAGCGTAGTTCATTGGGTTTGTCTGCGGGGTGCTGGGTCAGATGGTTGTTGCCATTAGTGACTTGCGCCATGATTTCACCTCCACAGGCCGGTGGTTGGCGACCAACCGGCCAACTTGTAATCGTTAGGACGACGATAATGGTGAATAAAACGCTTTGTCGTTATGGTTTTAGTGTAGGCGGAAACGGCCGTTACCGATAGTTACAGTTGTCACCTCTTCCAGATGACAGGCTGCCAAATCGGGGGATGGGGGACCCGTAACCCGTATTCCGTAACCCGTATTCCGTATTCCGTATTCCGATGGCGTTTACCAGAGGCAGCGCACTACGGGATACCGAATACGGTATACGGTATACGGATCCCAGGGGTGGCCCAATTTTATTAGTCGCCGGCGGATAAGCCGGGTTGTCCGGGTGACGGCCGTTTGGTCAGTCCATTGACGACGATGATAAATAGCAGGGTGGTAATCACCGCCGAACTGAGACACCAGGCGCAAACGGCGTCTATGACCAGGAGTTCGAGCAGTGTCAGGTAGAGCGAGAAAAGGGTGCCGATGGACGTTAGCGCCAACAGGCCATAAACTCCCAGGTTGTTAAACTTTTCGTTCAACGGCCGTTGAAAAACCCAGATGACGCCGAGCGCCAGATAATTGA
>CALFEW010000779.1 GCA_937958365.1 uncultured Chloroflexota bacterium
TCAGCGCCGCGGCGTCGGCGGCCAGCAGGTTCAGGCCGGGCAGCGCCAGGCGATCAATGCCCAGGCGCTGAACTGTGGTCTGGCCGGAATCTATCACCACGCCGCTTGCGCCGCCGGACAGCACGTTGTTGGCTTTGGCGGCGCTGGTGGCGCTGCCGGAGCTGCAATAGACGATTTCGTCATCGGTCCAGGTATTGGCGGGGAAAGAGACGGCGCAACGGCCGTTGTCCGGCACGCCGTTGGTGTTGGTAATGCCCAATGCCCGCACAATGGCCGCCGGGCCATGCCCGCCGGTTACGCCGGAACCGGTCAAATCGGCCGGTGGCGAGATTGCGCCACCGCTGAGGTTGATAAGAGCGTTGTCGAAGCGGGCGTGGTGGGTGGTATTCCCGGCGGTGGTTATCCAGGGCACATTGCCTGGCGAGTTGATCGTTTCGGGGGTGGGGCCGCTGTTCCCGGCGGCGGTGGCGACGAAAATGCCCACCTCGCGCGCGGCCAGGAAAGCCAGGGACAGCGGATCGTTCCAGGGGTTAACGGCCGTGCCGCCAATCGAAAAATTCAGCACGTCCACGCCGTCCAGAATGGCCTGCTCGATGGCTTTGATGCTGACGTAGTCGGGGCAGGAGACGGCCGGATCGCACACGTCGTAGGCGATGAGGGTGGCGTGGGGGGCGACGCCGGAGAGGCTGGGCGTGAGGGTGACGGTGGGCGCGAAGTAGGGCAGGCTGACGACGTTGCCGGCGGCGATACCGGCGACGTTGCTGCCGTGGCCGTAGTTGTCTTCGGGATTGTCGCCGCTTTCGGGCCAACTGTAAGCGCCGATGAGTTTGTCGTTGCAAACAAAGGTGGCGGGCTGGCTGGCGCAGTGGCCCAGGTAATTGCCCGCGCCCAGCGGGTTGACGTGGACGTAATCGTCGCCGCCCACAGCGGCGAAGGAGGGATGGTCCAGGTTGATGCCGGTGTCTATGATGCCGATGATGACGCCTTCGCCCAGGCTGCCGCCGGGGCCGCCGGTGTAACTGCCGTCCCATAAACCGGGCGCGCCAATCCAGGTGGGTCCGGCGTCGGTGAGGGGCTGGCGGTTTTGGCTGAGGGTGACGGCCGTTACCCCTGGCAAACCCGCGACGATGGCGGCTTCTGGCGGGGTCAGGTCTACGGCCAGGGCGTTGAGGGCGATGGTGTAGTGGTAGCGGGCGGTTAACGGCCGTTGCACCTGCGCTTCCATGTCGGCCAGGAGTTGGGTTTGCTGCTGTTGTAGGTGGGCCTGATAGGCGCGGCTGGTGACGGCCGTCAGGTTGGCGTCGCCGCCGGTTTGGGCGACCAACCCCGGCGCGGCCAGGGTGATGATGTAGGTGTGGGCAGACGCGGGGGAAACGGCCGTTGGCGTCTCCGTCGCGCCGGCATGGGGCTGAATAACCAGACCCAACAGCAGCGCCAGAAACATCACCTCAACGAGTATGTACCACCTTTTGGACTGCGTCATGGGAACTCCTTTGGACTTCGGATGTTTGATTGCGGATTTCGGACCCATCCATCTTACGGCCTGCATTGTAGGAAAGAAGCCAATTCGTCTACTCTATTTTCATTCAGACTGCACAAAACACAAAGCTGATTTACAATATAGAGGGCTATCTACTAACGTGCATTCAGAGGCCAGCATAGTCTTAAAGATTTATTGACAATGATCAATGCCACCCTATAAGCTGATGTTAGCTGTTTAAGATTGTGGACAAGAAGTGAGTATGCCTTATCACAGCAGTGACAAAACACGCCAGAAAAAAGATACGAAACGCACAGCGATGATGCAGGCGGCCGTGCGCGTATTTGCCGAGAAAGGGTATCACGCAGCGACCATTCGTGACATTGTGCAGGCAGCAGATGTGGCTGTGGGTACGTTTTACTTTTATTTCCCGGATAAGGAGACGTTGTTTGTTCATCTGTATGAGGAGACTGCCCAGTTTTTGCTGCAAGCGATTCAGCAGGCGATACAATCACGGGCGACGCTGCCCCAGCAAATGAAGGCCGGATTGCAGGCTTATGTCAATATTGCGATATTTGAGCCGGCCGTGGTGCAGTTGTTGTTGGTGGGGGGCGTGGGGGCCGTACCGGCGTTGATGGATAAACGCGCTGCTTTTCGGGAAAGGTTGATAACGTTGTGGCAACGGCCGTTAGACCAGGCCCATGCGCAAACCCTCATCTTACCGCAAAATACCCGCCGCACGGCCGAGGCGTTTGCCGGCGCTTTTGATGAAGTGATCCTCAACCTGCTTGCTCAGCCGGAAGCTGAACGAGAAGCCCATACGGCGCTGCAAGATATGCTCCAATTTGCCTTACGAGCTGCTGCTTATACCGGCAGTAACAGCTAACGCTTCTGTAAGCATAAGTGATATGAAACAAAAGGCCAAAACTCCTGAATCTGGCGTCTTAAGAACTAAATTGGAAAACCCAATGATTCTAGATGGTCCAAACCAACCGACGTCATTTGCCAGATTGTTAACGGCCGTTACCACCCACCTCATCAACCTCGCCCCCGACGACGTAGACGATGGCATCAACCACGTCCTGGCCCTCATCGGCCAGGCCACCGGCGCTGATCGCAGCCTGGTTATCCAGCAGCAGAATCGGCTCTTCATCAACACCCACGAATGGTGCGCCAGCGGCGTCCCTTCAGAGATGAGTGCCCTCCATGACTTGCCCCAGACCGGCATGGCCTGGATATTGGATAAATTAGATCGTGCAGGTTATGTCTACATCCCCAACCTGAATCATCTGCCACCTGAAGCCAGCCAGGAAGAGCTGTTATTCGCCAACCGGGGCTGGCGATCATTTCTTGCCGTACCTTTGCTGCGCCACAATTTTCGCTTTGGTCTGCTTTGCCTGCTTACGCTTACCCATGAACAAACCTGGACTAACGAAGATATTTCCCTGCTGCAAATCGTCGGGGAAATTTTTACCAATGCGCTGCAAAGAAAAGATTTCGAGCAGCGAGAAAAACTGGCCTACAAAATTGGCGCAGAGCTTGCCTCTATTCTGGATCAGGATGCCTTGCTCAATTTAACCATCAACCAGTTGCGCGACAGTTTTGGTTACTATTACACCCAGATTTTCTTGACCAACAATTTATTGTCTTCACCGGACAACGCCATTGCCACGCACCTGATTGTCCATGCAGGCACCGGGGCCATCGGCGAGCGGCTCAAGCAAAAACGGCACACCATTCCGGTCACGGCTTCACGCAGCATTGTCGCCCGTGCGGCCCGTACCCGTGAAGCCGTGCGCGTGGATGACGTTCGGGAAATTACGTACCACTTGCCCAACCCGGTGCTGCCCAACACACGCAGCGAAGTCGCCATTCCCCTGGTTAATGAACAAACGCTGCTTGGCGTTCTGGATGTGCAGCACACAGATCCGAATCATTTCAACGAGCATGAAATCCGCATCCTGCAAATTGTTGCCAATCAACTGTCCACAGCGCTGGCAAAATCAGTTTTGTTTGCCGAGAACCAGCGGCTGGTAGAAGAGCTTACCTTGCTGCACGCCGTCGCCACCGTCGCCACGGAAGCCACCGACGAAGATACCCTCTTTACCCGCGTCACCCCGATTATTGCTCAGGCTTTACGCGCCGATTTGTTCGGGTTTGCTTTGTTAGACCCAACGTCTGGCAATCTTTCTTACCATCGTTCTGTACGTCATAAACAAGATAAGTTTTTGTTCCAAATGATTCGTCCAGGTGAAGGAGTATGTGGGCACGTAATCCGAACCGGCAAGACCTGGCGCATTGCCGACGTGAGTGAAGAACCAGCTTTTCTTGGCGATCCACAGACACGGTCGGAATTATGTGTGCCGCTTAAACTGGATCGACAAATCATTGGGGTGATCAATGCGGAAAGCATGAAGGAAGGCGCTTTTAGCGATGCCGATGAACGCCTGTTGGTGACCATAGCCGGGCAATTGGCGACCACCATTGAGAAACTGCGTTTGTTTGAAAAAGCGCAGCATCAGGCAGCCGAAACGGCCGCTTTATTGGCGACCAGCAAAGCTATTTCTTCTTTACAACTTGATCACGTCTTGAACACCATCGCCGCTGAGGCGCAAAAACTGTTTAAGGCTGATACCAGCCGCATTCACCTCACGGAACCGGATGGCAAGATGATGCGCTGTGTGGTAGCGCTGTCAGATCAACCAGAAAAGGCGGTGATGAGGTTCGCGTTCCCAATTGGCATGGGGCTTACCGGGCGTGTGGCTTTGAGCGGCAAGCCGGAAATTGTCCATAACACGTTAGAAGATGGGCGCGCCATCCAGATACCGGGCACGCCAGAAGAAGATGAAGCGATGGCTCTGGCGCCGCTGGTGATTCGTAATAAGGTGATTGGCGTGATGACGGTGACGCGGCGAGACGTTAAGAACCAGTTCACGCAAGACAATTTGCAGTTTCTCATCGCTTTTGCCGATCAGGCGGCGGTGGCGATAGACAACGCCCGGCTCTTTGCCGCTGAGCAGCAGCGCGCTCAACAGCAGCAGCAACTGGTTAAAACGGCCGCAGCCCTTTTAGATACGCGCAGTCTGGCGGAACTGGGACCCACGATCACGGCCGTTGCCCGGCAAACCCTCAACGCCGATAGAATCGCCATTTATATTTACAATCCCAACAGCGTGTCGGTAAGCTGTCTCTATGCCCACAACCTGTCAGACGCCTATATCAGCGCCATCACGCAGCAGTTTGAAAACATGCCCGGCTTCCGGCTTCTCAACAACATACAGCCAATCACCGTAGATAACGCATTGGAAGATCCGAGTACGGCCGTGTTGCACGACATTATCCGCGAAGAAGGCTTCCACAGTTTCGCCGTCTTCAGCATGTCCATACCGGGCGACCCGATAGGTGCGCTGGCCATCTACCGAGACAAAACCTCACCCTTCAGCCCAGACGATCTGGCTGCCGGGCAAACCCTGGCTTACATCGTCTCCATTACCTACCAAAACATCCTGCTCCTTAACGAAATCCATCAGGCCCTCGATCGTGAACAACGCCTGAACGAAATCACCCGCACCCTCAACAGCGCTCCAGACCTGCCAACCGTCCTGGCCTACGTTGCCCGTCTGGCCACAGACCTCATAGACGCTGACGCCGGGCTGGTTGGACTGGTCATCGATCATCAGATCATGACCTTTTATCCGCACAACATCCCCACCAGCGTCAATCTGCGTCCCATCGCCAAAGGGAACGGCATCCCCTGGGAAATCGTGGAAACCGGCCGGCTCATCATACAAGCCCAGTACCAGGACCATCCCAAAGCCAACCAGGCGCTCATCAATGTGGGCGCGGGCGCTTTCATCGGCGTCCCAATTGTGGCCGGCGAAGAATGCCTGGGCGCTTTGCAGTTGTTCAGTTTAACGCCCGGCAAACAGTTCAGCCGGCGAGACCTGGCCCTGGCAGAATCCATTGGCCGCCAGGCCGGCATTGCCCTGCAAAACAGACGCCTATTCTCCCAATTATCCGAACGCGCTGAAGCCCTTGCCATCTCTCTTGCCCATCAGGAAGAGTTGGACGAGGCCAAAACGGAATTCATCCAAAATGTATCCCATGAATTACGTACCCCGCTGGGGTTGATTTATGGGTACGCCGAGCTATTAGACAGCGGCGCTCTGGGTGAGTTAACGCCTTCACAAACACAGCCGATGAATATCATCATCAAACGGGTGCGGATGCTCATCAACATCCTGGACGACATGTCTGTCTTATTAGCTGCCGAAACCCAGGATTTTCGGCGCGAAGAACTGGACCCTGGCGAACTTCTGAAATCCATTCAAGAAGAGTTTGGGCTTCAGGCAGAGCAGGCAAACGTCAACCTGACCATCATCATTTTGGAGTCATTGCCCAAAATAGTAGGTGATCCGTTCCATTTGCGGCGTGTGTTTGACAATTTGTTGAGCAATGCCCTCAAATTCACGCCGCCTGGTGGCTCGATTACATTGCGCTCCTGGACACAAGGGCGCGAACTGTTGATCGAAGTTACAGACACCGGCAGTGGCATCGCGCCGGAGGAAATGCAGCGGATTTTTGAGCGTTTCTACCGGGCCAAAGCCGATTCGGCGCAGCATCACAAAGGCAAAGGAACGGGCCTGGGGTTGGCGCTGGTGAAGGAAATTGTGGAAGCCCACCGGGGTAAAATTACGGTGCGTTCCAAACCGGGCGAAGGCACGACGTTCCAAATTCGCCTGCCGGCTTTCTCGCCACCGGTTATGCCGCATCCGTAGTACCCGTATTCGGTAATCCGTAATCCGTA
>CALFEW010000780.1 GCA_937958365.1 uncultured Chloroflexota bacterium
GAGGCGCACCATTTGGAAACGGCCGTTACCGATGGCCTTAGCTTCCGCGCCGACAAGTATTTCCTGGAAGCAGTGCTGGATGAAATCACCAAGCCCAGCGCCGGTCTCATCGGCCAGTTGCAGACGCGCACGCGCAACCGGCTGCCGCGCGAGTTGTACGCGCCGCTGGAAACGTACATCAACGCCATGCGCCACGAAGCGCAAGACGCCACCTTCCGCCTGGACGATTTTTTTGTCACTCTGGGCTTTTTCTTGAAGGATTTTGTCAACCGGCGCAGCCAGTTTGCCGAACAGATACGGCTGATGACGGCCGTGCGCGCCCAACCCAACTACGACGAAGTGCAGATCGCCTGGGACAGCCTGAGCAAACATCTCAAGAGTCTGGCGGTTGGCTTTGGCAAACTGGCCGATAGTCTGGGCGAGCATATCTACAACTTCGACATCGAGAATGGTGAAGATTTGCAGCGTTCGTTGGCGGGGAACGGCCGTGACCTGGAAGAGACGCGCCAAAACCTGGACCGCATCATCCTGAACCCGCAAGCCGATATGATTTATTGGGTTGAAGTGTTCAAAGAACGATTGTCGCTGCACGCTGCGCCGCTGCACGTGGGACCGCTGGTAGAAAAGCACATCTTTGGCGCGTTGGAAACCGTCATCCTCACCTCGGCCACCATGCGCACAGCCGGGGCCGGCGCCTGGGATGAAGCCGATTTCACCTATCTGCGCCAGCGCCTGCACGCCCACGAAACGCTGCAATTGGCCGTCGGTTCCCCGTTTGATTATCAAAACGCCGTGCTGTTGTACCTGGCCTCCGATATGCCGGAACCGAATCAACCCGGCTACCAGCGCTACCTGGAGAGCGCCATCATAGACGTGGCCCAGACGTTGGGCGGCCGGACGATGGTTCTGTTTACCGCTTACGGCCAGCTCAATCAGACAGCCCAGGCCATCGAAGGCCCGCTGGCCGACGCTGGCATCGTCACGATGGCGCAGGGGCGCAGCATGTCGCGCCAGCAGATGATGACCCAGTTTAAGCAAGAGGGTGCGCGGGCGGTGCTGCTGGGTACACGCTCGTTTTGGGAGGGGGTAGATATTCCCGGCCCGGCGCTGCAATGTGTCATCATCGCCAAGCTGCCGTTTGACGTGCCCTCGGACCCGATTTTTGCTGCCCGCTCAGAGACGTTTGACAACGCTTTTTTTGAGTATTCCGTGCCGGAGGCGGTGCTGCGATTCCGGCAAGGCTTTGGCCGCTTAATCCGGCGTGGCACGGATGAAGGTGTGGTGGCGGTGCTGGACAAACGGGTGCTGACGAAGCGTTATGGGCAAATGTTCCTGGACTCGCTGCCGCCTTGCACTGTCCTGCGTCAGCGTACAGAACGGCTGGGTGAACTGACGCTGCGCTGGTTGAACCGCGAGCGATAAGTTTGCGAGCCTGAGGCCGTAAACCGTATACCGTATTCCGTATTCCGATGGTGTTCGCCAGAGGTAATACCCTACGGAATACCGAATACCGAATACGAGTACTGGCGCCTATCCAACCGGCCAATTCCCCCGAAAGATAACTTGTTACTTGTTTCACGTAAAGTACTTGATACTTCTGTCTGCTTTCCTTGATACAATGCCAGCACTTAAAATTAGGTAATTTGGACTATTTCCAAGTACCGGTGGAAACGTCCACAATTGCTAGTACTGCGGTTCAATTTTTACTTCATTTGACAGGAGGTTAGTGATGAGATTTTATCGTTCACATTTGTTTATTGGGTTAACGGCCGTTCTCATTCTGCTGCTGATGTTGGCAGCTTGCGGCGGCGGGGAAGAGCCAACGCCGACACCGGCTCCTTTGCCCACCGAACCAGCGCCTGAACCAACGGCCGTTCCGCCAACCGCCGAACCCACCGCCGAGCCAACGGCGACCGCCGAACCCACAGCGGAACCCACAGCCGAGCCAACGGCCGTGCCCGCTGTCGAGCTGCAAGAGTATTTTAATGAAGAAGCAGGCATCAGCCTGAGCTACCCGGCCGGTTGGTCTGACGGCGGGTTTGCCGGCCTCCTGGCGTTTGCGCCGGACGAAGATTTGCTCATGGCAGACGAAATGGGTCTCAATGGGCCGTCCGTGATGCTGCTCAGCGGCCCCTCGTCGGAATTCCCCAGCGACGACCCGTTGGAATTGATTGATGAAATCGTCCAGGAATTTGATCTGGGCGCAAATCCCGAAACGGTGGATGGGCCAACGGCCGTTACCATCAACGATCAACCTGCCGCTTTTGTGGTCATCGAAGCCGAAGCCGAAGATGGCACAATGATTACCGCCCAGGTTACCATCATCGTCAGCGGCGACTATGGCGCGGCGATGATTGCCGCCGTGCCCACCGATCAGGCCGAAGAATACCTGCCCGTTTTCAGCGCCATGGCTGAAACAATTGCCCTCAGCGAACCAACCGAACCGGTAGGCGAGGTAGGCACTGGTGACTTTATCACCGAAGGCATCTTGTTCTATGGCGACAGCGTCGAAGGCGCTATTACCGAAGATGGACCTTCCGCCTGGACCTTTATCGGCCTGGAAGGCGAAAGCATTGACCTGATTGTTGAACCGCAAGGCGATCTCGACCTGATTGTAGACATACTCGACGACACGGGTGTTTCCATTTTGGACTTCCCGATTGATAATTCCTTCAACACCGAAGAACTCACCGACTTTGTCATTCCCAGCAGCGCCACGTTTACCATCGTCATATCCGGGTATGATGGCGCGACGGGCGACTATGCCTTGACGCTTTTGGAATCAGGCGCCGCGCCGGTCGGCGGCGAAGCGAGCGGAACCGTCGTGTACAGCGAGTTTCTGACTGGTTCGACGGATGGCACGACAGAATCGTTGTGGGTATTCGAAGGCGTTGGCGGTGAATTTGTGGACATCACGGTGTCACCGTTGGGTGAGGACTTTGACGTGGTGGTAGACGTGCTGGATGAAAACGGCCGTTCCCTCCTGGATGAACCCCTGGACGAATCCTTCGACGCCGAATACATTCGCATCCTGCCCATCCCCGCCGACGGCCTCTACACCATCGCCATCTCCAGTTACGATGGCACGGCCGGCGACTTTGAACTGCTGGTAGAGGAATCCTACCTCAGCCAACCGGCCAATTTCATCTTTGCCTCCGGCGAACTGGAAGACGCCGACGAAGTCCACGACTTCCCGTTCTCGGCTCTGGCCGACGATCTGGTCATTGCCCAGGTAGACCCGGTAGAGTTGGAATTTGACGTCGTCCTCCAAATTTTCAACGACGATACCGACGAACTCATTGAAGAAGTAGACGCCACCACCGGCTTTGAAGAGCTGCTTTTCACCGTCCCCGAAGATGGCAACTATTACTTCCGTGTGATTGGCTTTGAAGGCAGCACCGGCAACTATGACATCACCCTGGTGGGGTCTGACCTGGTTATCTTTGAAGTAGCGATTGGCGATCTGATCATCGGCCGTTTTGGCGCAGACAGTTTCATGGAATACTTCATTGGCGCCGAAGCCGGTGAGACCATCGTCCTGACGGCCAAAACCGACGATAACATTGACCTGGTCCTGCAATTCCTGGATTTCGACGACAACGTGTTGGCCGAAGCTGACGCCACGATTACTGCCGAAACTGAGGAATTGAGCTTTACGTTTGAGGAAGAAGGCTTGTACATCATTCGGGTCAGCGATTTCCTCGAATCTGGCTCCGGGCAGTTTGTTTTGTCAATTGAGTAACTTCGGACCCGAAGCGTAAGCAGTTGATTTTGCTGTGAATATAGAAAAGCCGCCGATGTCACCCATCGGCGGCTTTTTCGTATCTCCTCTGTGCCTATTGGGTTATAAAAGCGACGGAGGAAGAATGGTCAATGGTCAATAGTCAATAGCCAATGGTCAATAGCTAATAGATGTCCCACGGAGATTGTGTATGAATCAGCAGAGACGGCGGGTTGTGATAACCGGGATGGGAACTTTTAATCCGTTGGGCCACAACGTGGCCGATACCTGGTGGCAGGTCGTGAACGGCCGTAGCGGCATCGGTCCCATCACCCAATTTGACGCCCGTGACTTCAAGACCCAATTCGCCGGCGAGGTGAAGGGCTTTGATGCGGCCGAATTATTTGGGCGCAAGGAGGCGCGGCGTATGGACCGCGTCACGCAGTTGGCCCTGGCCGCCGCCGGGCAGGCCATCGCCGACGCCCAACTGCCCATCACCGAGGCGAATCGTCCACATATTGGTGTAATAATGGGCAGCGGCATGGGCATCATGCAGCCCATCATCGAGGGGCAGGCCGTATTGCAAGAGCGCGGAGCCGGGCGGATAAGTCCCTTTTTTGTGCCGATGATGCTGGCCGACACACCTGCGGCCCTGATTTCCATTGAATTTGGCTTGTGCGGGCCGAATCTGGCTCTCTTTACCGCTTGCGCCAGCGGGAACAATGCCTTGGGTGAGGCGGCGCGGCAGATACAGTTTGGCGCAGCCGATGTGATGGTGGCTGGAGGCGCGGAAGCCTGCATTTTGCCGTTGGCGATGGCCGGGTTTGGCGTGATGGGCGCTATTTCCACCGGCAACGCTGCGCCACAAAAGGCGTCACGGCCGTTTGACCAGCAGCGTGATGGTTTTGTCGTCAGTGAAGGGGCGGCCGTGTTGGTGCTAGAGGCATTGGACCATGCCCTGGCGCGGCAGGCGACCATCTATGGCGAACTGGTGGGTTATGGGGCCACGGCTGACGCTTATCATATTTCCATGCCGGCCGTCAATGGCGCGGGCGCGGCAAAGGCGATGGAACTGGCGTTGGCTGATGCGGGGATACGGCCGTCTGACGTAGATTACATCAACGCCCATGGAACCAGTACACCCCTGAATGACAAAAGCGAAACGGCCGCCATCAAGCGCGTCTTTGGCGAAATTGCCTACCAGGTACCGGTCAGTTCTACCAAATCCACGCATGGGCATTTGCTGGGGGCGACCGGGGCGCTGGAAGCCATCCTCTGCCTGCGGGCGATGCAAGAGGGCATGATCCCGCCCACCATCAACTACGAAACCCCCGACCCGGAGTGCGACCTGGATTACGTGCCGAATCAGGCGCGCCAGGCGGATTTGCAGATTGTGATGTCAAACACGTTTGGCTTGGGCGGGCATAACGCGACGCTGGTGTTTCAGCGATGGTCGGCAAACAGCGAGTAACAGATCTTACCTGCTACTCGCTACAATTCACCAATGCGCGTCAGTTTGGCTTCCAGGTCTTGGGCTGTTGTTTTCATGGCGGCGTCTACACTAGGATAAGCCAGCCAGACCAGCGAGAAGCCGAAAATGGCTCCGGTCAGGGTGCGGATAAAGGGCGGACTTTCGCGCAAAGGGAAGATGGTGTTGAAGAAGCTGAGGGCGGGACTGGCTGTGCCATATTGGCTAAAAAGCTGGCTAAAGCCATCCAGAGCGATGGGTCCCATCCCAAAGATGAGGAAAGCCCAGAAAGGCAGAGGCTTGATGTTGAATCGTTTGCGCAGCAGCCCGTAAAACAACCCCCCAATGAAGACAAACGAATAAATGGCGATGTCGCGCTCGCACAGGGCCATCTTGTAGCCCATCTGCTCGTTGCCTACAAACCGGCGCGCCGCCATCAGAAATGTCGTCCATTCGGATGGATTGGTGGATGCGCCGGCAAATTCGGGCAGCGTGGGCATATAGGTTTCGATTGGCGTCAGGTCGGTTCCGGCAATGGCTCGTGGATAGGCCCACTGTTCGCCAAACAAGAAGAATGAGCGGGAGGCCATCTGGTGGCACATGGGGCTGTAGATGGTGTAAATGGCGTTTGCCGGGCGGGTGAGACCGGCGTTCATGAGGACCGGGGCCAGCATGGGCAATCCCACGTAAATGGCGATGGCGATGTTGAACACGGCCAGCCAATGGCGGCTGAAATGATAAATTAGCTTGTCTATCCCGATGACCAGACTACGTTGTCGGCCAGTCACCGGTTGTTTGGGTGGGGGAGATGCCATGAAATTCCTATGTTGGATGGTTAGTTGGGACTGTTCAGGGTGGCGGCCAGGTAGCTTTCGATTTGTTCGCTGGAGAGCAGGCCACGGTGAACGGCCGTTACCCGCCCCGTTCCATCAATAAAATATGTCGAAGGAAAATTAAACACGTGATACAG
>CALFEW010000781.1 GCA_937958365.1 uncultured Chloroflexota bacterium
AATAGGAACTATTCCAGATAAACAAATAGTTGCGTTTGCACGGGATGATGACTATTTCTTTGGCGTGTTGCACTCACGGCCGCATGAAATCTGGGCGCTGCGGTTGGGCACGTGGTTAGGCAAAGGCAACGACCCCCGCTACACCCCCACCACCACCTTTGAAACCTTCCCCTTCCCCTGGCCGCCCGGCACAGAACCGGCCGAAGCCGCCGATCCCCGCGTGCAAGCCATCGCCCACTGGGCGCGCGCCCTGGTTAGCTGGCGCGAAACCTGGCTCAACCCACCGCCGCCGCCCGCCGGAACCATAGACGTGGCCTACCAGAAAATGCTCAACCACCGCACCCTCACCAACCTCTACAACGGCCTGCAATACTACCGGCAAACCGTACAGTCCGGTCAGCTCTTCCTGCAATCCGAATTCGATAAAGTCACGCGCCACTCCATCAGCCGCGCCCAAATCGAAGAACTGCACGACATTCATACGGGGTTGGATACGGCCGTGCTAAACGCCTACGGCTGGCCGCCCACCCTCACCGACGAGCAAATCCTGGAGCGCCTGCTGGCGCTGAATCTGGCGCGGGCCGGATAAATGGATTCAAGCGAGGGCTACCAACTCATGCCGCGCCGCCTGGAGGATACGGCCGTCTGAACGACACCTATCCTATCCTTGCCGAACATTTACAGCGCCTTACGAGCCAACTTCTTGCACAGTGAGCAAAAATATTTGATAACCCTTGGGGAACGGGATGCTTCCCCGTTCGGCTACGCTCAGGGCCGAAGACTCCGTTCAGACCTTGTCCTGAGCAGCGCCGAAGGAATGACAATTCAGCGTAAATTTGTAAAGAATGTGTTTCGCTTGATGAACCATGCCCTATTTTCGTACCAGGGGCAGATACACATTTTGCAAACCAAAGTGATAGACGGCTACGTAATCAGTCTCCGGCAAGATCGTGCCATAATTGTTAATGTCACTGAAACAACCACCCACGTAAAGATGCGTGCCACTAATTCCCAGCGCCGAAGCATCACAAGACAACGAGCCGTCGCCCGCGCCATCCTGGCTCAGCGCCGACCAGTTCGCGCCATCCCATCGGGCAATATAGTCGGCCGCCGGCAAAGCGGAACCGTTGTTGTTGACATTCAGGAATCGGCCGCCCACAAAAACGTTGGCCCCATCTACGGCAATCGTGCCCACAATGAAATTAAGCGCCCCATTGTTGACCCCATTGCTGCCCAACGCCGACCAATTTGTGCCATCCCATCGGGCGATATAATCGGCCGCCGGTAAGAGTGTGCCATAGTTGTTAACGTCTGCAAAACAGCCACCCGCATACAGATACGGACCACTCACAAACAACGCCCAAACACCACAACCGATAGAACCATCCCCGCTGCCATTGTTGCCCAGAGCCGACCAATTCATGCCATCCCATTTAGCCAGTTTGTCAGCGGCCGTTAGAACCACGCCGTTATTGTTCACATTATCGAACTGTCCACCCACGTACACGGCCGTTCCGCTAACCGCCAGCGAGTTAACATAAAGGTTAAGCGAGCCATTCCCCGCCCCATTGCTGCCCAACGCCGACCAATTAGAGCCATTCCACCGGGCGACGTAGTCGGCGGCCGTCAAAACTGTGCCGCTGTTGTTGACGTTGGTAAATTCACCGCCGGCATACACATTGTTTCCCGCCGCCGCCAACGCGGTCACGAACCCATTGATGGAGCCATTACCGCCGGCCCCACTTCCCAAAGCCGACCAATTGGTCCCATCCCATCGGGCGACGTAATCGGCCGCTGGCAGCAATGTGCCCTTGTTGTTGACGTTGGTAAAGCCGCCGCCCACATAGAGGTTATTGCCGCTGATCGCCAACGAGCCAACTATAGAATTGAGGGCGCCATCACCGGCCCCATTGTGGCCCAAAGCCGACCAATGGGTTCCATCCCATTTGGCGATATAGTCTGCGGCCGTGAGCATCGTCCCCTGATCCACAATATTTGTAAAACGGCCGCCTATGTACACGGCAGAGCCATTCACAGCCAGGGCGTATACCGCATCGTTCAGGGAGCCATTGCCTGTGCTTGCCAATCCCGACCAGTTGCTCCCATCCCACTGGGCCACTTTAGCCGCCTGGGTCAACAGCAGGCCGCCATTGTTCACCGATGAAAAGCTGCCTACCACGTAGACCTTCGTCCCGCTGACCGCCAGGCTGTTAATGGCATTGGGCGATAAAATAGCGCCGTCGCCCGCCCCATTGCTGCCCAATGCTGACCAGTTCGTGCCGTTCCATTTGGCAACGCCATCGGCTGCGTTCAGCAGTGCGCCATTGTTGTTCACGTTGGCAAAGCTGCCGCCCACGTAGACATCGCCGGACGCCCCGACGGCAATATCGGATACCGGGCCGGACAGCGAGCCATTGCTCGCCCCGTTGCTGCCCAGGTTTGTCCAGCTCGTCCCGTTCCATTTGGCGATGTAGTCGGCCGTGAGCAAAGAAAAAATGCCCGCGCGCACGTTGGTAAACGCGCCGCCTGCGTAAACATTGCCGTCGGCGTCCACCGCCAGGGCATAAACTTCATCGGTGAACGCGCCTTCATTCAGGTTGGTTCCGCCCATTGCCGACCAGTTTGTGCCGTCCCATTTGGCGATGTAGTCAGCGGCCGTTAGCACCGTGGCGTTATTCTGCACGTTGGTGAAGCCACCACCCGCATACACGTTCGCGCCATAGACAGCGATGGCCCCTACCCAACTGTTAAGAGAGCCATTGTTTGCATTCGTACCGCCCAGCGCCGACCAGTTCGTTCCATCCCAGCGGGCAATGTAATCGGCCGCCGCCAATACCGTGGAATGATTGTTAACGTCAGTGAAGTCGCCACCCACGTAAACATTTGGCCCATTGACGACAATGGCATAAACCTCGCCACTCAGTGACCCATTGCCGGCGCCATCGCTGCCTAAAGCGCTCCAGTTAGCGCCATCCCATTTGGCGATGGCATCGGCCGCCTGAAGGACCGTTCCGTGGTTATTGAGATTGCCAAAAGAGCCGCCGACATATAGATTGCCGGCGCCGTCTACGGCCAGCGCATTCACCCAGGACCAGGAATCGGTGGTGATGACGCCTTCGCCAGCGCCATTGCTGCCCAACGCCGACCACTGGGTTCCGTCCCATCTGGCGACGTAATCCGCGGCCGGGATGCTGTCGGCGTTGACAAAGCTGCCCCCCACGTAGACGTTGGCGCCACTCACCGCCACAGCGGCAATAGATTCGTGAATCGCGCTGCCGCCGCCGCTAAGGTTATCCCACAGTCCGGCGACCTGTGTGTCTGTGGGCAGATTGTTGGCCGGGCGGAAAACGGGTCCTCGTTGGGGATCAATTTGCACCTGGTAGCCGCTGAGGTTAAGAGCGCCGTGAAAACGGCCGTCTAACCGCAACGTACCATCCGCGTTCAACATGCCGGCTGGTGAAATGCCCTGGGTAGACGCGGCTTCTGCCGGAATGGTGCGGGTCAGCGATACGGCCGTAAACAAGCTTAACAAACATAACACGACCATGGAGAAAGTAGGCATTCGCGTGTTCATAAAAGTATCCTCCTGAAAGACAACCTGGGGCGCT
>CALFEW010000782.1 GCA_937958365.1 uncultured Chloroflexota bacterium
GCTCTATCAGGCCCAGGTAATGGGCCAGCACCCAATCGGTGACGGCTTCGTTGAGCTTGCGGCCGCGATTGGCATTGGTCAGGCTGGTAAAGGCAAAATTCCGCGACGGCGCCATCATAAAAGCGGAAAGTTGACCATGCGTAGCCCCACCGTGTGAAACCGTCCGCGTGCCTGCCACATCGCTGAGGAACCAGCTCAGACCCATTTTCCGGTTCAGGTTGGCGTTGACTTGTGGGGTTTTCATCGCCTGCATGGTCTCGGCGGTTAGCAGGCGTGCGCCATCCTCGGCCGCACCGTCGCCCAGATGGAAGCGGGCGTAGCGCAGTTGGTCGCGTACGTTAGAGGTGACGCCACCGGCGCTGTGAGCGGAGCGGGCCAGCGCCCAGGGACGTAACACTTTGATGGCGTCGTTAGTATCGTCATAGGTATGACCGGCGACGACGCGGTGGGTGATGGCGTCGTGGGCGAAGAAGCAGCTTTGGTCCATGCCCAGCGGGTTAAGAACGAGGGTTTGCACGGCCGTTTCATACGTCTGTCCGGTGACGGCTTCAATCACCCGGCCGGCCAGGCTGAACCCGGCGTTGTTGTAGGACCACAACGTGCCCAACGGCACGACCTGGGGCAAATCGGCCAGGTGGGCCACGTAACGAGCCAGGGCGTCTTCGCCGAGGCCGGTATCCTCGAAGAAGTCGCCGGCCCAGCCGCCGGTGTGGGTGAGCAAATGGCGGGTGGTGACGTGAACGGCCGTGGCCTTGTCGGCTAATTGCAAATCTGGCAAATAAACGCGCACGGGGATGTCCAGGTCTAGTCTGCCCTGCTCGACGAGGCGGAGAACGGCCGTGGCCGTCATCGTTTTTGTGGTCGAGCCAATCTGGAACAACGTGTTCTCATCCACCGGCAGCGGATGTTCGACGTTGGTAACGCCGAAACCGGCGGTGTACGCCTGACCTTCATACCAAACGCCCACCGCTACGCCAGGGACGCGCCAATGGGCCATTTCGGCCTGGATAACTTCGGCCAACTGCTGAAACAAGGGTTCGGGGGAAAGGTTTTTGTTCATGCCGTATTCTTACCACAAAGCCCCACGAATCCCAATGATCAGGCAGGGGAAATGGGGCGCGGATAAACACGGATTGTATGGGTTTTCGCGGATACATTAGGCAAAGAGTGGCGATTGGCGACAAAGCGAATCGCCAATCTCCACTCTTTAATCTTCAATTCTCAATCTTCAATCACCTGTCTCCGCCACGGCCGTTTCCCTGGCCTTCTCCTCATTCACAAACAACAACAACCCCAGCCCCACCAGCAAAAAGGCCGCGATAGACAAAATGGCGATGCGCTGCCCGCTCTGCTCGGCCAGCACCACGCTCTGTCCCTGCGCCGCGTAATACAGCGCCATCTCCGCCGCAATCCAGCCATACACCGCCGGCCCGATAAACGACGACGTGCGGCCGGCGACGGCAAAGAAGCCGAAAAATTCGGCGCTTTGTCCCGGTGGCGCAAAGACCGCCACCATCGTCCGGCTGACGGATTGCGCCCCGGCCATGGCAATGCCCGCCAGCGCGCCAATAATGAAGAAGGCGGTGCGCGTTTGGGCAAAATACAGCCCCAGGACAACCGCAATCATCAAAATGAGCGAGCCGACCAGCGATGGTTTGCCGCCCATGCGGTCCATCAGGATGCCAAAAATGTACGCGCCTACCACGTTGGTCGCCTGCACCAGGATGACGAAGATGATCAGGTCTTGCTGATTCATGCCGAACAGCACTGCGCCAATGATGGCCGCAAAGTCCAGGGCCATGATGATGCCATCGTTGTAGATGAGGTAAGCCAACATAAATTTAAGGAATTCGCGGAAGCTGCGCGCCGTGCGGATGGTTTTGCCAAGCTGCTTAAAGGCCATGCTCAGGTAATTTTCGCCGGCGGGCAGCGTTTTGGCTTTGGCGCGTTCCGGCAGCCAGAGGAAAAGGGGGATGGCGGAGAGGGCGAAGAACACGGCCGTAATCACCAACGTAATTCTCACCACCAGATCACCCGACATCTGCAATACGCCCTGCTGCTGCAACACAATCAAGGGCAGGGCGATCAGCAGGCAGACGATGCCGCCGGCCGTGCCCACGGCCCAGCCATTGCCGGAAATCCGCCCCATCTCCTCCGGCGCGGCGATTTCCGGCAGCAGTGCATCGTAAAACACCTGCGCGCTGCGGTAGCCAATCTCCGCCAGAATAAAGAAGCCCATGCCGATGGCTACCTGCCCCGGCGTGGCAAAAAACAGCCCGGCCGTAAAGATCACCGTCATCACCGTGTAGAAAGCCAGCAGCCGCTTCTTGGACGCCGAAAAGTCGGCGATGGCCCCCAAAATGGGCGAGGTGACGGCCACGACGAGCATGGCAATGCCCACCGACAGCCCCCACAGCCGCGAGCCTTCCGCCCCGCCCACGACTGTCCCCTGAAAATAGGCCGAATAAACGGCCAGCAGCACCACGGCCGCATACGCCGAGTTGCCAAAATCATACAAGTACCAGGCCCAACGCTCCCGCCGTGTGGACAACGGGGCGGTGGTTGTGATGGATGTCGCCACTGTTCCTCCTTCTATTTTCGATTTGGGATTTCGGATTTCGGAGAAGCCAATCCGAAATCCGAAATCCCAAATCCGAAATCAAACGCCACTTTGACCGATTGATACGTTTTCTTTTCGATGGCGACCTGGAAGGCGCGGCGGTACTCATCCAGCGGGAACCGATGGGTTAACAGCGGCTCTACCTGAAATTTTCCGTCTAGCAGCCAGCGCATCGCCAGATCGAATGTTGATAGGCTCTCCCCTTGCCAATCAACGACGTCGTGGCCCACCGCCCCTAATAAATCCACCTCCTGATACCAGATTGGCGTCACGTCTAGCTTCATGCGGTGCAGGTTGACGCCCACCAGCACCACTGCGCCGCCCGCCCGTGTCCAGCGCAAAGCATTGTTTAACGTGGCTTCGCTGCCCACCACGTCATACACGATGTCAAAACCACCCAGCAACATGCGATTGTCGCCCCGGCCGGCGTACAGTTTTGCGCCGGTCAAATCGGCCGTTTGGGTATACCCATCCTCGTGGGCGAAGATGATGTGCTGCGCGCCGAATTGTTGCGCTAAATCGGCTTGCCAGGGGTATTGGGTAACGGCCGTTACTTCACACCCCGTTCCCAACGCCGCCAATACCTGAATCAGCAGGAAACCAATCGGCCCCACGCCGTACACCAGCACTTTATCGCCCGCCTTGGGGATTTTGCGCCAGGCGGCGTGAATGGCCACGGCGCACGGCTCCGTGAAGATGGCCTGCTCGTCGCTCAGGCCAGCCAGCACCGGCACCAGCGCCGCCGCCGGGCTGATGAACGTATCGCCAAAGCCGCCGCCGATGGGCGCGTGGGCCTTCGGCTCCGAGGCGCGCTGGCACAGCACACGATGGCCGCGTTGGCAGGGCGGGCAGTAGTCGCTTTCCGGCCGGCCGCGGGCGCGGCAGTCGTCGGCGCGGCCCCAACGCACCACGCGGTCGCCCACTTGCAGCCCCGGCGCGGAAGCGGGGTGGACTTCCACCACTTCGCCCACCATCTCGTGGCCCAGGTAGATGCGTTTGTGCGAGGGCAGGGCTACCGGGGCCACGTCCAGGCCCGAATCCACAAAAATCTGGTGCAAATCGCTGCCGCAGATGCCGCACAGCCGGTTGCGCACGCGCACCCAGTTGGCCGCCGGCAGCGGCGGATCGGCCATCTCCGCCAGCCGCAGCGACGACGTGGGCGCAAAATAAGCCGCCGGGCTGATTTTGCCCAACAACCGCGTCAGCACAATGCGCGGCACGGAGATGTCGAGGTACATTGTTTTCATGGGAAAAAGGAAGATTAAAGATTGAAGATAGGCGCATGTACCAGTCTTCAATCTTTGCTCTCCAGTCTCAAATCACCAAAGAAATACCCAACACAAATATCAACCCCGTCACCAGTTTGCGGAATTGGGTTTTGTTGATTTTGTCGTCGAGGTGGGCGGCGATGAAAACACCCAGGAAAAGGGCGGGGATGGCGACAAGGTAGGAAGTGAAAACGGCCGTTGTCATATGCCCCATCATCCCATGCCCAATCACTACCAACACACCTTGCAGCAGAAACAGCGCTTGCAGCACGGCGCGAAACTCGTTGCGCGGCCATTGGCGCAGCGAACCATAGACGATGACCGGCGGGCCGGGCACGTTGTACGCCCCGCCCAGGCAGCCGGAGATAAACCCCACACCGTAACCCCAGCCTGTGGGAACGACAAAAGCCAGAGATGGGTTGAAAAGCGAGTAGAGTGCGTAAGCAATGAGAAGTAAACCGAGGAGAAGTTTAACGGCCGTTTCCGGAGCCATCGCCACCAGCCACAAACCGACCGGCACGCCCAACGCTCCCGCCAACGCCAGCCGCTTGAGTTCGCCCAGGTTCAGCGATTGGCGGTAACGCAGCAAATTCACGGCATACAACGTCAGGGCGATAAGCGAAACCAGGGGAACGGCCGTTGGCAAACCCATCGTCAACGTTAGCAAAGGCATCACCACCAGAGCAAACCCAAAGCCCGACAGAGTTTGCATCAGGGCCGCAAGGAAAACGATGGTAGCCAGAAGAACAAAAGTCATCAAAGCGCCAGGCTGTCTGAGATGCTGCTTTGGAAGCCTGGCTCTGGCGGGGGGAGGGCTACATCGAAAGATAATGTGCGCCAGTGAGCAGGCTTAAGTTGAAGTCGCCACAAGTCAATGTGACCGTATGTTGGGGAAAATTATACTGGCAAACAGCCAATGATCCAGTGAGAAGATTAGAGATTGGAGACTGAACAATCTCCAATCTCCAATCTCCCACAAAAAATCACGGATTCATCCGGTTCAATGTGCGCGGGAACGGGCTGGTCTGGCGGATGTGTTCGATGCCGCAAATCCAGGCGACCGTGCGCTCCAGACCCAGGCCAAAGCCGCTGTGCGGCACGCTGCCGTAACGGCGCAAATCAATGTACCACTGGTAATGGGCTTCCGGCAGTTGGTGGCGCTGAATGGCCGCCAGCAGCACGTCCGGGTCGCTCATGCGCTCGCTGCCGCCGATGATTTCGCCGTAGCCTTCGGGGGCCAGCAGGTCTACGCTCTTGCACACTTCCGGCCGTCCCGGCCACGGTTCCATGTAAAACGCCTTCACCTGCGTCGGATAGCCGTAAACAAACACCGGCTTGTCAAACTGCTTCGTCAGCACCGTTTCGTGCGGCGAGCCAAAATCGTCGCCCCACTCAATCTTTAATTG
>CALFEW010000783.1 GCA_937958365.1 uncultured Chloroflexota bacterium
GTTCTGCTCCCTGACCCGCCGGGCGCGCTTGACGGTGGTCGCAAACGAAGCCATCAGGGCATTGACGCCCGTGTAAAACACGCCCATGACTATCGCCTGCCCCAGTCCCAAACTGGGGATGAACATGATGATGGTGATGGGGGTAAATGGGGCGATGAGCAACGCGCTAATCTTAAAGCGATATTTTTGAACGATTTGCACGCTGAGGATTGAGAACAGACCGGCAAAATAATCCGGGTAGACTGGCAGACTTAACATGGCCGTGAGCAGTCCGGTCTGAAGGACCCAATAGACGGGGAAATAACCACGCCATTGACGACTGACGGCCGGTTCACTGAGAAGCAGGAGCAGCCAGATAACCAGCAAGAGGACGGCCCAGGGTAATGCTGCATGTCCGCGGTAAACAACCAATGTACGCAACAGGATGGCGCTGAACATGAAAGCCACAGCCAGGTAAAACATCCATTGGGTGACAAGCCGCTTCCATAAGTTGGTCAACATGCCAAAATCCAACTTTTCAGCCCGTAATTACAGTTGAGTGGGTAAACAGGGGAAAATGGGTTGTCCGGGCCAGGACAGCTATTCATTATATCGGTTCCCCAAAACACAACCAAACTTTTTCGAGACTGTGGTTTTTTGAAGCCTCAACTTGCAGAAATTGAGAGCCAGGCGCGTAGTTGCAACAGTCGCCTACGCAGTAGCCTACGCAGTAGCCTACGACTTGAGATGTAGATGAATCCATCCACAGTCGCAAGAAAAATCTCGGACTTGCGGTCAGGCAAGATCGTTCGGGGGTTCGATGAAATCCAAAAGCAGAACCGGTATCCTGATGCTGTAAGACAACCATTGAAAAGACGATTCCTGCTATGACTTGTAATGCTTCAGAGACCACAGACCGGCCTACGGCCGTTCTTCTACCATCGTCCGTTCGCGTATTGCTCGTAGACGACATGCCCCAGGTGCGCGCCGACCTGCGCCTGCTGTTGGAACTGGTTGGCACGATTGAAATTGTGGGGGAAGCGGGAAACGGCCGTGAAGCCATCACCCTGGCCGCAACACTACACCCCGACGTCGTCATCACCGATCTGGAAATGCCCGTGATGGATGGTTGTGAAGCGGCGCGTCAGATCAGAGCGCGAGGATTGGCCAGAAAAGTCATCCTCTTGAGCATTTACTCCGGGGCAGAACTGCGCCAACGGGCCAGCGAAGCAGGCGTAAGCGATTTTATTCACAAAGGCGAAAACATTGAGCGGCTGATTCAGGCAGTTCTTCAACCTTAAAATTTCCCAAGATGTGCCAGGCGCTTCAAAAAGTGCGTCGCACCCAAAAGTAAGAAAAAGGAGAAAATGATGAAAACCCAACCCGATATTCGCAGTTTGAACGTTGAGCCGGCTGAACCTCAAGCATCGTTTCTGCTCAGCAAAACCCAGGCCATGATAACGGCCGCTTTGCTCCTCATCGCCACCGGCGTTGCCTTCACCCTGGTTTATGCCGGGCAAATCAGTTGGTCTGATCCCTGGTGGGTGATTTACGTCGCCATTCCTAGCCTGATGCTGCTGGTCGCCGCGGGCAGCGCGCTGGTTCAGGGAGACAAAGGGGTACGGTATGCGTCCGGCAATGCCATCCTCGGCCTGATTGGCGTCGCCGTTTCCATCATCATGGTGGTAGACCCCACCTGGAGCTTTACCCAGGCCTGGCGTTTTGACGAAACCTTCCCATTCTTGCGCAACGTGCGGTGGGATCCGGTATGGCAGTGGGCGTTGGTGGTTCTGGGCGCGGTGAGTGTGGTCATGGCGCTTCTGCGCCGGGCAGTAGGCATTGGCGTCATCGGCGTCATCCTCATGATGGTCGGTGGGACTTTTCTGCTCGAACTATCCTGGGACAAGGTCTGGCCTTTGCTCCTCGTTGTCCTGGGAACCGGGCTGCTTTTCCAAATTGTTCGCAAATAATCAGTCAATAACCAAATGATCAGACTCAGAACTCTCCGTTTGGTGACGAGTTGGCAAATCAATCTCAAGAAGGAAACTAAACATGAACGATCAATCACCCATGAAAGATTCTCAGCCCGAACCCCTCAGCCGACGTGAAGCGCGTCAGCAACGCCGTGAAGTTCGCAATGCAAGCGCCGGTGGTTTGACCTGGGTAGCTGGGATTCTGCTAATTGTGTTGGGCATCGCCTTCCTGATGGATAATCTGGGGTCGTTTCCCATCCCCCTGGATAACTGGTGGGCGCTTTTTGTCCTCATCCCGGCCCTCGGAGCGTTTGACAAGGCGTGGCAGATTTACCGCCAGGCCGACAATCAACTGACAGCGACGGCGCGGGGGTCATTGTTGGCCGGATTTATTTTGACGCTGGTAACGGCCGTTCTCCTCTTCGATCTCAATTGGAGCATCTTCGGCCCGATTCTCATTATCCTGGTCGGCATCGGCATCGTCCTTAATTTCACACTCCCCGGAAAGGAATAAACGTCATGATACAAAAAATCATCGCCATCTGCCTGATTCTCATTTTCCTGGCAGCCTGTTCTCAGAACATACAGCCAGACCTCATCGTCGGTTCCGGGGTTGGCGTCAGCGAGGCCCGGTCAGTGGAGCCGTTTACCCAAATCGAACTGGATGGTTCGCCCAACGTCACAATCAGTATCGGTGAAATGAGATCGGTCATCGTGGGAACAGACAATAACATTCTGCCCCTGGTAGAAACCGAAGTACAGGACGACAAGCTGGTCATCGGCCTGCAAGAAAACACAAGTTACCGTTCCGATTTGGGGATACAGGTGACAATCATCGTACCAACTCTGGAAGCTGTCACGGTTTCCGGCTCCGGCAACGTCCTGATTATGGATATGTCGGGCGACCATCTGGAATTAGACGTGAACGGTTCAGGGACGATTACCGCGCATGGCGCAGTAGAAAGCCTTCTGGCGACGGTCAGCGGATCGGGGAAGGTTTTGAGCAGCGACCTGCAAGCCGCCGCCGCCGATGCGACGCTGGACGGTTCAGGGGACATCATGGTCTACGCCACGGACAACCTGAAGGTGAACCTGGATGGGTCGGGCAATGTGCGTTACCGCGGCAATCCGGCGCAGCTTGATCAGTCGGTGAACGGTTCGGGCAGTCTGGCAGCGATGCCCTAAGGCAGTTATGGCTTCGGGGGTTCAGGTGCGGGGCGCTTGTGTGCATTAAACAGTTACGAAAAATAGGCAAGATCACCTATTTCTTTTGGTGCGGAAGCGACTAGAATGCAAGTATACGTTTGACTTGTATTGGTAGCACAACAGGCAGAGAATCCTCACATTCTCTGCCTGTTGTCGTTTCAGGCCCGGCGGCGGCGGCCCAAAAGCCAGAGAACGAACAGACCCAAAGCCGCCACGATGGCCAGTCCGGCCAGTTGTTTTTCCCGGTTGGGCGCATCATTTTGCCGGATGGTTTCTTGCTCTTCGATCCATTTGAAGGTTTCCACCATGCCGATTTGCAACGGCCGTGTCTGCCACCCCAACTGCGCCCGCGCCTTATCCGACCGGGCAATATACGTCGCCCCCAATAGCTGCGTTGCTTCCCGGCTAAAGCTGGAAGGCAGAGGCAATACCGCGCCCGCAGCGCCCATGACAGGGGCAAACGGCCGTGCCATCTGCGCCGGAATCCGCAGCAGCGGCGCCGATTTGCCCGTGAGATGGCCCCAGAAATCCATCATTTCGCCCAAAGGGATAGCAGGACCGGCCAGAATGTAACTTTCCCCAATCTGGCCCTTTTCCATTGCCAACAAATGCCCTTCGGCAATGTCCTCGACATGCGCAAAGGTAAACATGGTTTCCGGGCCGGGCAAGGCAGGCAGCCCGCGATAAAACAGCCGCATCATTTCGGCCAACGAACTCGTGTCCCCAGGACCATACACCATGCCCGGCATCACAATGATGATGGGCGCGCCCTTTTCAATGAGCGGCGCAGCCACTTTGTAATGAGCCAGCCACTTCGTGCGATCATATTCCGACAGGAAAGGGCCGCCCTGATAAAAGGTTTCATCCACCAATTGCCCTTGCGTATCGCCAAAAACGGCAATGGTGCTGGTATAGATGATCCTGGGCACGCCCAATTCATGCGCCAGACGCAGCACGTTGCGCGTGCCACCCACGTTAATCGCCTCCGCCTGAAGCCAGTCCGGCGAACCCACTTTGTACCAGGCCGCAATGTGGAAAACAACGTCACTGCCGGCCATCCCTTCACGCATAGACTCCACGTCTGTGATGTCGCCTTGCACAATGGTGCAGCCCAAAGTCGCCAGCGTTTGGGCGCTGGTCGCCGAACGAGCCAGAGCATATACCGCGTAATGACGAGCCAACAACTTCCTGACAACCTGTTGGCCGATGAAACCTGTACCACCGGTCACAAAAGCTTTCATGACATTATTCCTTTGCGTTCACCTGACCTGACGCATTATACAGAGAAGCCTGATAAGCGGGCAAGAGGCGCAGCGTGCGCTGAGGTGATCGCCCCGCTTTGCTGGCAGACGCCACTTGCTAGACATTACCCTCAGTGCTATAATCCCGGTCGCATTTATGGGCGAGTAGCTCAGCTGGTTAGAGCGCACGGTTCACATCCGTGAGGTCGTGGGTTCGAGTCCCTCTTCGCCCACCATAACTTGTAAAAACCCTGACATTGTTCAGGGTTTTTATTTTGCCCCTCTGAATACGCCAACAGCCCGCGAAACGGGTAATACAAATAACACACCTTTGTTGGGCGCTTCCAGGTCGCCGGTAATGGCCTGGGTGGCGTTTATGAGTTTGTCTACCATTTCTTCGTCGTCTACGACGGTGAACATGGTACGATGGCGCTCTTCGCGGATCCGCAGCAAGTTGGCAATGCTGGGCAATAGCGGCAGATCGTCCCGAATGCCCGAGGCGCGCATTCGACCCAGACCGGTACTTTCCAAAATGGTGATGCCTGGAACACCGGCCGCTTCCCAGGCATCCAGGACGGGAGTGCAATTGTCAACGTCATCGAGAACTAATAAAACCATGTGGTGCATGTGGGAATTTTCCTTTAAACCGGGGCGGTTTCTGACTTGTTGTTTGGGGCATAAGCAAACGCTGCCCGCAGCATGGGCGGCGTCAGCAAGGTAGCAACAATGACCATAAAGACAACGATAGAAAAAACTTCCTGATTG
>CALFEW010000784.1 GCA_937958365.1 uncultured Chloroflexota bacterium
ATCGTTCAGGCCATCATTGCCCAACCCGTCGCCGACAATAGCTGCCTGCTGCAAACCTACCCCGAAGCCGACCAACTGGCTTTTGGACAAAAAGTCATCCGGGCTTACGGCTTCGATTTTCATCGCGGCCGGCAAGACAAAACCCACCACCCCTTCATGACCAAATTCGCCCTGGGCGACATTCGCATCACCACCCGCGTGAAGCCCAACGACCTGAGCGAGGCGTTGTTTAGCACCCTGCACGAAGCAGGCCACGCCATGTATGAAATGGGCGTCAGCCAAAGTCTGGATGGCACACCGCTGGCAAATGGCACATCTTCCGGTGTTCACGAAAGCCAATCGCGCCTGTGGGAAAACCTGGTCGGGCGCAGCCGCGCTTTCTGGCAGCATTATTACCCCGAACTCCAGACCACTTTCCCCGATCAATTGGGGAATGTCTCGCTCGATACGTTCTACCGGGCCATCAACCGGGTCGAACGCTCCCTCATCCGCACAGACGCCGACGAGGTCACTTACAACCTGCACGTCATGATTCGCTTCGATCTGGAGCTGGCGCTGCTGGAAGGCAGTCTGGCCGTGAAAGATTTGCCGGACGCCTGGCAGGCGCGTTACCAATCCGACCTGGGTCTGCAAGCGCCGGATAATCGGGATGGGGTGCTGCAAGACGTGCATTGGTACGGCGGATTTATCGGCGGCGTGTTCCAGGGTTACACGTTGGGCAACATTATGAGCGCGGCCTTTTTTGACCAGGCATTGCAGTCGCATCCAAACATCCGGGCGGAAATCAGCCAGGGTGAATTTGCCACGCTGCACGGCTGGTTGAAGGAAAACATTTACCAACACGGCAGCAAATTCACAGCCAACGAAATCGTCGAGCGCGTAACCGGTGGCCCGTTGACCATTGCCCCATACATTCGCTATTTGCGAACCAAGTTTGGCGAGTTGTATACGTTATCGTGAAATTCTACGCTTTGACGCAGCGTCCATACAGGTGAGCAACCACTTCATCTGAATCCGAAAGGTCGGCCAACATCATGGCCGACCTTTTTTGTATAATGCTTTACAGGCGCACAACGCTTGTTGGATGAGCGCGTAATCTTGGGTAAGTCTTATTTAACACAAGTTTGGAGGGTTTATTATGAAACAGATACGGGATTTTGTGGGCTTCACGGCCGTTCTTCTCTTCCTTCTCACCATCACCACCACCGGCTGTATTGGCACGATTGATGTGGGGCCAACGCAAACGGAAAGCCAGAGCATCGAATTGGGCGACGCCCAGACGGCTGAGGCCAACATCAACATGGGTATTGGCGATTTGTCCATAGGCGGCGGCGCAGGCAGCCTGATGGACGCCGAATTCACCTTCAACATCGAAGATTGGCGGCCAGAAGTGACGTATGAAATTCGCAATGGCGAAGGCAGGCTCACTGTCGAGCAACCAGACAACACCAGCGACATTAGCAGCATCCCCAATGACAGCGTTACCTACGAATGGGACTTGCGTTTTGCCAATGACGTACCGCTGGATATGACGGTTGACCTGGGCGCCGGTACCAGCAAACTGGTTTTAGGCGATTTGTGGCTGACTCGTCTGAACGTCAACATGGGCGTCGGTGAAAGCGAGATTGACTTAACCGGCAATTGGCGAGAAAGCGCTACCATCACCGTGGAAGGTGGCGTCGGCACGACGACAATAAAACTGCCCAACAATGTTGGCGTGCGCGTCACAACTTCTACCGGAATAGGCACAGTGGACGTGTATGGGTTAATTCGCAATGGGGATGTGTATACCAACGCGCTTTACGACCAGTCCGACGTTCAGTTGGACGTCACGGTCTCCGGTGGGGTTGGCACCATTCGGATAGACGCGGAGTAACGGCCGTTCCGCCCTAAAACTTAAAAAGTCCACTGCACTCCCCACAACCGGGGGTACAGTGGACTTTTTTATGAGTATGTTACGAGCCAACTTTTTGCCCAGTCAGCGAGAATATTGTCAAAGATTGCGCAGATTACGCAGATTTTCATCTTCAATCTGCGTAATCTTTGATAACCTTTTTGGTTCTGGCTTGTCCAGGTTGGGGAAAGCGCGTCGTTAATTGAGAGAAAATATACCCTGGTCCTCTTTGGGCATCAGGCGCAGGTACATGAGTTCTCGCCGGTAAATGTGGGCAAGTTCGTTGATGGCGCTGGTGGCTCTTTCGTTTTCCAGGAGGGCCTGTTTTTGTTCCGGTTCCACCTGAATAGCCGCGGCGGCCAGGTAAACGAGGTCTTCGGGGTCCGTGGGCATTTGCTCAGGATCAAATTCCACGTTGCCGGTGGCGGCCAGAATTTGCAGGTATTCCGCGACTAAAGGCAGCAGGCGCGCAGTCGCCTGAGCCAGTTGGTCTTCAGCTTCTTTGGCAAAGGGAAATTCTTCCATCGTGCCCATCAGGTAAGTCCGTTCATAGTTGAGGGAGAGGATGCGAAAGCGTTCTGTGCCGATGGTCATGAGCAGAATACGGCCGTCTTCCAACCGCTGCACCTCGACAATCTCCGCCACACACCCCACCTCGTAAGGGTCGGCAATCGGCCCCCCTTCCGCCACCCCACTGCGAACGAGAACGACGCCAAACGGCCGTTTATCGTCCAGGCAAAATTGCACCATTTCCCGGTAACGTGGTTCAAAAACGTGTAATGGCAGAGGCATCCCCGGAAACAGCACTGTATTCAATGGAAAAAGCGGCAACTCAAACATGACAATACCCCCTTGTCTACCAAATATAAAACGGGACGACCCCGTCGCCCCGTTTCATACTATACTATTTTACGGCCGTAAAACGCAACCTACTCACCAATTATTGAGCTTTCGGTCCCGCAGCCTTCACTTCTTCTGTCACCCCGCCTTCAAACTGCTTGAAGTTTTGGATGAACATGCCCACTAATTTTTGCGCCTGCGCATCATAAGCGGCCGTGTCGGTCCAGGTGTTGCGCGGATTCAAAATCTCAGCCGGTACACCCTCGATGCTTACGGGGATTTGCAGGCCAAAGAATGGCTCGGTAACGGTTTCCACGTTATCCAACTCGCCATTGAGAGCGGCCGTTACCATGCGCCGCGTGTAAGCCAATTTCATACGGCTGCCCACGCCCGCTGGACCACCCGTCCAACCGGTGTTCACCAGCCATACAGTGGAACCGTGCTTATCAATTTTCTCGCCCAGCAATTTGGCATACACGCCTGGGTGCAAAGGCATAAATGGCGCGCCAAAACAGGCGCTAAAGTTCGGCTGCGGTTCAGTTACACCCCGTTCCGTGCCGGCCACTTTAGCCGTATAGCCGCTGAGGAAATGATACATGGCCTGTTCTTTTGTCAGTTTGCTGATGGGAGGCAATACGCCAAAAGCATCGGCCGTCAGGAACATCACGTTACGCGGATGATGTCCATACCCTTCCGGGTCTGCATTGGGGATATGGGTAATTGGATAGCTGGAGCGTGTGTTTTCGGTGTGGGTGCCATCATTCAGGTCTACCCGGCGCGTATCGTTATCAAAAATCACATTTTCCAAAATCGTTCCGAAACGGCGCGTCGTCTCATAAATTTCCGGTTCGCCCTTCGGGTCCAGGCGAATCACCTTGGCGTAACAGCCGCCCTCGAAATTGAAGACGCCATCGTCGCTCCAGCCATGCTCGTCGTCGCCGATCAACGACCGGGAAGGATCAGCGCTCAGCGTTGTTTTGCCGGTTCCGCTAAGGCCAAAAAAGAGGGCTGTATCATCACGGTCGGCGCCGTAGTTGGCGCTGCAATGCATGCTCATGACGCCTTCTTTCGGCAAGTAATAGTTCATGGCAGAGAAGATGCTCTTCTTGATCTCACCGGCATACTCAGTGCCGCCAATCAACACCAGGCGTTTGCCAAAGTCTAGCAAGATAAACGTCTGGCTGTTGGTTCCATCAATGGCCGGTTCGGCCTTGAAGCGGGGCATGTCAATGACAGTGAATTGCGGAACGTGCTTTTGCAGCTTCTCTTTATTCAATTCACGAATAAACATATTGCGGGCAAACAGGTTGTGCCAGGCATATTCATTGATAATCCGAATGGGCATCTGATACCGCTCATCGGCGCCAACGTAGCCATCAAAGACAAAAATGTCCCGATTTTGAATATAGGCCATCATTTTGCGATGGAGCGCATCAAAACTTTCCTGGGAAAACGGCCGATTGACTTTGCCCCACCAAATGTCATTTTCGCTGCTCAGTTCTTTGACGACAAATTTATCATTCGGCGAACGGCCGGTATGATCGCCGGTACTAACCACAATCGGGCCTAAATGCACTATGTTGCCTTCACGCCGGCGGATAATTTGTTCATACAACATCGAAGTGCTCAGGTTCCAGTAAACCGTACCCGGGTTACTGATTCCGTGATTTTCTATGCCAAATTCGCTTACAAATGGTCCAAAGTTTTGCATGGTTTTTCTCCTAATTCCTGGCTCCTAGCTTGACAGACAGATTCACTTGCTGATACTTAATAGGGCTTGTCGGAAACAACTTCTCGGCTATTGTCAACTTTCGCGGCAAAGCCCCAGCAAAATAATTGGGCGCTTAATTCAACAACTTTCAGCTCCCATAAGTACTTGGACGGTTCGACAAATTCAAATCATAAAGCCCAATATTTATATGTGATTATTTGTGAAATATATCACAAAAGAAATGGGTTGTCTTTGTTTTGTTGGTTAGCAGAACTGCGATGTTAGTGATGACAAGTGTATTATACTTGAAACTTTGTTTAGCGTCGTCCGTATAGTGGCTGTAAATGACTCTGACAAACCTGGAAGGAGTACGTAAGCAATGAGCGATGATATTTCACAATTGAAGGAAGAAGAAAAAGCGCAGCTTATTGAAATAAACAAAGAAGAAGTGGATGGCAGCGCTGCTCAAAACAGCGGGTCACACGCGACCCGGTCAGTTTCTTCGCAGAAGAATTGGATTGGCGGCGTGATTTTGATTGCCATTGGCCTGATTTTCTTGTTTACGAATTTGGGCGGATTTCATCTCAATAACTGGTGGGCTTTGTTTATCTTGATTCCGGCCATTTCTAACTTTGGCAGCGCCTGGGAGAATTATCGGGCAAACGGCCGTCTCACCAAATCTGGACGTGGCTCCATCACCGGCGGCCTGATTCTGACGCTCATCGCCTGCACCTTCATCTTTGAATGGCCGTGGGGCGTTATCTGGCCTATCTTCCTGATTATTGGCGGCGTTGGTGCGCTTTTAGGCGGTTGGTTCGACTAACCGAACTTATCTCATCGTATTGGCAGACAAAACCGGGATGCTTTCAGACACATTGTCTGGTTGCATTCCGGTTTTTGCTTTCATGTGGGGCTGTTTTTGAGCGAGTCCCAGGGGGTAACGGCCGTTACCCCCTTTTTTCTGCCCCTGTTATAATACACAAAGTTTCGCGTCTAAGAATACTTCTGGTAGGTTACCAAGATGAACGTTGATATTCGACAACAGAAAGATGTAACCATTGTGAAGCTGAGCGGCGAACTGGATCGTCAAACCGTACCCGGACTTCAGGAGGAGCTGCTGCCGCTCCTTGTGCCGGGCTGCAAAATTTTGATGGACATGAGCGGTTTGAGTTACATGTCTAGCGCCGGGTTGCGGGTGTTTTTGTTGTTTTACCGGCAGGTAGATGGGGCAAACGGCCGTATCGTCCTCTCCGGCCTGCAAGAAATGCTCCACGACACCATGTCCATCACCGGCTTTTTAGATTTTTTTCAGACCTATGATACCGTCGCCGAAGGCATCGCCGCCCTGCAAGAGCCTTAAATCCCCAAACTACTCATGCAACGAATTGACGTATACCCCACACATCGCTATCAAAACTTTCTACTGCGCGCCGGACGGCCGTATCCTCTAGGCGCCAACTTCGTCCCTGGCGGTGTCAACTTCGCCGTCTTCTCGCGTTACGCCAACGATTGCACCCTGATCCTCTTTGAAAAAGGGGGCGAAAAACCGTTCGGCAAAATCCCCTTCCCGCCCGAATTCCGCATCGGCCACGTTTTTGCTATGGTCGTGTTCGACCTGGATTACGAAAACATCGAATACGGCTATCAATTCGACGGTCCAAACACCCCGCACGAAGGGCATCACTTCAACAAAAGCCGCATCGTCCTGGACCCCTACGCCAAAGCGATCAGCGGGCGCGATTTGTGGGGCGCATCCCCCAAAGATAATCAGTTCCAACACCGCGGCCTGCTGGTCTACGACGATTTTGATTGGGTTCATGACCGGCTGCTGGGCATTCCGGCCGAAGACCTGATCATCTATGAAATGCACGTGCGCGGCTTCACCCGCCATTCGTCGTCTAACGTGAAGTATCCCGGCACCTTTGCCGCCATCCGCGAAAAGATACCCTATTTGAAGGAATTGGGCGTCAACTGCGTCGAATTTATGCCCATCCATGAGTTTGATGAACTGCATAACACCTTTGTGAATCCGGATACCGAAGAGCCGCTGAAAAATTATTGGGGGTACAGCACCGTCGGCTTTTTTGCGCCCAAGGCCGGGTATGCGGCTACCGGCCGCCTGGGGATGCAGGTGGACGAGTTCAAGGCGTTGGTGAAATTGCTGCACCAGAACGGCATTGAGGTGATGTTGGACGTGGTGTTTAACCACACGGCGGAAGGGGGTAACGACGACGATTATACCTTCTCGTTTCGCGGGATTGACAATAAGACGTATTACATGTTGAAGCCCGACGGCCGTTATTACAATTTTAGCGGCACCGGCAACACCATGAACTGCAACAATCCCGTGGTACGCAACATGGTGCTGGACTGCCTGCGCTATTGGGTGGCCGAATATCACATAGACGGCTTCCGCTTCGACCTGGCCTCCATATTGGGGCGCGACACGCGAGGCAACCCGCTGTCTAATCCGCCGCTGCTGGAAGCCCTGGCCTACGACCCGGTCCTGGGCAAAACCAAGCTGATTGCCGAGGCGTGGGATGCAGGTGGGCTGTACCAGGTGGGATCATTTCCGGCATACGGCCGTTGGGGAGAATGGAACGGACAATACCGCGATACCTTGCGCCGTTTCCTCACCGGCGACATGGGCCAGGTGGGCGCGCTGGCCGAATGCATCCAGGGTTCACCCCATCTTTACCAGGAACGCGGCCCAACAGCTTCCATCAACTTTATCACGGCCCACGATGGCTTTACATTGGCCGACCTTTTCTCGTACAATGAGAAGCATAATTGGGCCAACGGCGAAAATAATCGGGACGGTCATACGCCCAATTACAGTTGGAACTGCGGCTGGGAAGGCCCTACGGACGATCCTCAAATCAATGCCCTGCGCCGTCAATTGATGAAAAACGCCACCGCTATATTGATGGTCAGCCAGGGAATCCCCATGATTCTGATGGGTGACGAAGTAGCCCACACCAGGCAAGGCAATAACAACAGCTACTGCCAGGATAACGAACTGAGTTGGTTCGACTGGACGCAAGTAGACAGCAATCGGGACATTTTTCGCTTCTTTGAAAACTGCATCGCCTTCCGTAAAGCCCATCCCGTCCTCCGTGGCCGCACCCATTTTCGCAACGAAGATTACGTGGGCAGCGGTTACGCCGACATTTCCTGGCACGGCGTAGAAGCCTGGAATGCCGATTGGTCTTATCACAGCCGAACGCTGGCTTTTATGCTCTGCGGCCAACATGCCCGACAGGGTACTGTGCAGGACAATTACATTTACGTGGCCATGAATATGCATTGGGAAAGCCATCCGTTTGAACTCCCCAATTTACCGGGTAAACAACGGTGGCATGTATCGGTTAATACGAGTATGGCTTCGCCAGAAGATATTTACGAACCTGGTCAGGAAGTACTCTTAGATGAACAGGCTTCTTTTCTGGTTGGCGCGCGTTCTGTGGTGATTTTAATTGGACGATAATCCTTTAAATCGCTGCCTCTCGCGAGCCGAAGGCGGAATAAACCGTGATGAAAGCGCTGCGAGTTCAAGGTACATTACAAGCGATAGAACCAGTGGTCCGGTTTGCCATGCAAGCCGCAGAGGAGGCCGGCCTGGATGATCGTGCGACTTTTCGCGTCCGGCTGGCGGTAGATGAACTGACGACGAATATTATTACACATGGCTACATGGAAGCGGGGCGTTCTGGAGACATCACTATTTCGTCGGAAGTAAATGAAGAGCAATTGACAATTTATCTGGTAGATAATGGCGTTTCTCACGATCCGCGGCACACACCGGCGCCGGACCTGGAGTCGCCGTTAGATGAACGGCCGTTAGGCGGGTTAGGCATTTACCTGGCCCTATGGGCGGTTGACGAGTTTCATTATGAACATGATTGGTCAGGGAACAAGAGTGTGCTCGTCTTAGAACGGCCGTGTTCAGGCCAGCCCTGTTAGCCCCAAAGTATCCGCAAGTCGTCCTCTATGACCATTAGCTACGCTCACCTGCTTGTTGTAGACACAGACACGGCGCGTCAAAAATCGCTCACTGCCCCCCTGGAAGAATATGGGTGGTATGCCATCACGGCGTGCAACACCATCCCATCAGCCCTGTTTAACCTGACTTCACGCAATTTCGACATTGTACTGATTGACGTCGAGATGGCCAGCGCCAATAACGAAGAGTTTTTGCGCCGCGTTCAAATCAACCCCAAACTCAATCACATCCCCATCATACTCCTGGCAAACTACGACCAGGCCGACCTTGTTGCGGCCAGTCTGGAAATGGGGGCTGTAGATTACCTGTTTACCCCCACGATACCGGCCCTGGTAAAAACTCGCCTGACCACGCACCTGCAACAAAGAGAAGTGCGCGCTCAGGCGTTATCTTGCCTGAACGCCTTTAATTCCGTCAAAAAACTGGCCGACGACCTGCGCGAAGTGATTTTGCCCCTGGGCATTGCCCTTTCCACCGAAAAAGACTTTGACCGTCTGCTGGAAACCATCGTCATCGAAGCCAAGTCTATTTGCAACGCCGATGGGGCCACCCTTTACCTGCGCACCGATGATGAACGCCTGCGTTTTGTCATCCTGCGCACCAACTCCCTGAGTCTGGCCTATGGCGGGCCAAGCGGGCAGCCCATGCCTTTTGAACCGATCCCCCTTTACTTGCCGGGCGATGGCGCGCCTAATCACCACAACGTCTCCACGTATGTGGCTTTGCATGGGAAGTCGGTCAATATTCCCGACATTTACAATACCCGGGAATTTGATTTTTCCGGCGCCAGACAGTTTGATAAACAGCACGATTATCGTTCTATTTCTTGCCTGACTGTGCCGCTAAAGAATCACGAAGTCATTGGCGTGCTGCAACTGCTCAACGCCAAATCCCCTATTGACGATCACGTCATCCCATTCTCCATTTACCACAAATTAGTCGCCGAATCGCTGGCTTCGCAAGCGGCCGTTGTTCTGCACAACCACGTCCTGCGGCAGCGGCACGAGGCTCTGGTGCAGGCCGAACGGGAATTGGAAATCGGCCGTAAAGTCCAGGCGGAATTTTTACCGGCCACCATTCCCCAGCCGCCAGGTTGGGACATTGCATTTCATTTTGAACCATCTCGTGTCGTGGCCGGCGATTTTTACGACGTATTCCACATGCCTGAGGATAAAATCGGCCTGGTC
>CALFEW010000785.1 GCA_937958365.1 uncultured Chloroflexota bacterium
GATGCAGCAACGCTTCTATTGGTGGAGGGAAGGGGAATCGGCTCTCAGTCACTCTCTGAAGCTCTTCAAAAAGCCGGGTATCGCCTGAAGGTCCTTCACACAGGCAAGGCCGCCCTGCTTTGGAGCGAAGAACACCAGCCAGACCTGGTGATATTCGATGCTGCTTCGATGCGCTCCAGTGGCTCCCGCAGTTGTCGGCGCTTGCGGCGAGCGTGGCACGAAACCCCCATCATCCACACCCGGCTAAACGGTGAACCAGAAGATCGCTCGGCTGAAGCAGACGTGTACCTGGAACACCCGTTTACCTCCCGCAAGCTGCTCAATCGCATTCGCTCACTCCTTCCGGCCGACGACTGCCAGGACGAAATGGTGCGTTATGGGATACTAACCATCTTCCTCGCCAAACCTTCGGTGGACGTGGCAGGCCAGGGTGAAAAGCGCCTGACGCCCAAACTGGCGCAGCTCTTGCAAGAATTTGTCCGCCATCCCAATGAAGTTGTCAGCAGGCGGCAGCTTATGCAAAACGTTTGGAAGACAGATTACGTGGGCGACACCCGCACTCTGGACGTACACATTCGCTGGGTGCGTGAGCTGATTGAAGAGAATCCGGCCGCGCCTAAGCTGCTGTCCACAGTCCGTGGCCAGGGTTACATCCTCAACATTCCCCCTCAAGATAATAAATAAAAAAAACGCCACCCCTGTTTAGAGATGACGTCCGTTGCCAACAATTGCGAAAGCTTGCTTTACGCTTCTTTTGTACGGGCTGCTGCCAAAGCTGCCATAATGCGGCCTTTGCGACGGGCGGCATTGCCTGGATGAATGATATTCTTCCGGGCTGCTTTGTCTAACGTGCTGTAGGCGTTTTGGGCGGCTACTTCTGCCTCGTCCAGTTTACCTTCATCAATGAGCCGACGGGCTTTCTTGATGTATGTTCTGGCGGACGCCTTGTACATCCGATTGCGCTCCGTGCGCTTGTCAACTTGCCGCATACGTTTTTTGGCTGATTCTTTATTAGCCATTTTTTTACCTCCGTAACTTTCTAACGATATTCACGGAAGGCGTGAGAGCGAAGTGGATGATAACATAAACATTTCCGGGCGGCAAGGTTGATTATTGGGCTATTGGACGAATGTGCGCAGCAGGGTGGAGGAGGCGTTGGCTTTTACGGTGAAGTGGCCCAGGGCGGCGGGCAGCAGTGCGAAACGCACGGCCGTTAACACCACATCATGGATCGCTACGTCTCCATCTAACACGCCCCAGATTTCCAGCGAACGGCCGTCACAATTCCCTTCATAGATGGTCCCGGCGGCCATCTCCACCCGTTCGGTGACAAAGTACGTGTTGTGGCACAGCCGATAGCGGCGCACGCCGGACGCATCTGTTATCGGTTCTGGTCGGCACAGGGCGGGCTGGATTTGCTGGAAGTTAATCACGTCCAGGGCGCGGTCTATGTGCAACGGCCGTGCCTTGCCATTTTGCGTGCGGTTCCAGTCATAGACCCGGTAAGTTGTGTTGGAGTTTTGCTGAATTTCGGCGATAAGCAGGCCGCCCAGAATGGCGTGCAGCGAGCCGCTGGGCACGCAGACCACATCACCGGCTTGTACGGGCAGGCGGTGGAGGTAAGGCTCCAGGTCGCCGGATTGAATGGCGGCGCGAAATTCGGCCGGCGAGGTGGTTCGGCTGAGGCCCAGGATGACGGCCGCGTCTGGTTCGGCTTGCAGTACGACCCACATTTCGGTCTTGCCTAATTCGTTGCCCTCGTGGGCCAGGGCGTATTCGTCGTTGGGATGCACCTGCACGGAGAGGGCGTCGTTGGCGTCTAGCAGTTTAACGAGCAGCGGGAATTTTTGCCGCTGCTGCGCCCAATTGTTGCGGCTGCCAATCAGGTCCAGGCCAAGCTGCTGATGGAGTTGGGTGAGCGTCTGGCCGGCGAAACGGCCGTTTTCCACCACCGACTCGCCATCCGGGTGGGCGGCAATCTCCCAACTTTCGGCGATGATGCCGGGAGGTAACGGCCGTCCTAGCTTTGTCTCCAGGTTGCGGCCGCCCCAAATGTAATCTTTCAGGACGGGGCGAAAAATGAGTGGGTAATAGGTGTCGGGCATAGTTGGAGATACCTTCCCGGAAGCTCTAAGCTTTCGGGAAGGTAAGAAGGTCTGAAGGTTAGTCCATTTTCTTGAGGTAGATTGCGCCAAGCGGCGGCAAGGTCAGTTCGATTGAGAACGGCTGGTCGTACCAACGGGTAGGCGTGCTGTTCAGTGGGCCAGGATTGACGATGTTGCTGCCGCCATATTTTTCGGCGTCGCTGTTCAGAATTTCCTGGTAGCTGCCTGCTTCCAAAATGCCCATGCGGTAGTTTTCGCGCACGACGGGCGTGAAGTTACACACGACGAGGATGGTTTCTCCGCTTTGCGGCGCATGGCGGGCAAAGGCCAGCACGCTAATCTGGTTGTTTTGGAAATCAATCCAGGTGAAGCCATTCCAGGAGTAATCTTCTTCGTACAAGGCCGGCTGGTTTTTGTACAGGTGATTTAGGTCGGCCACGTAGGCTTGCAATTTGGCGTGACGGCCGTTATCCGCTTCCGATTCGACCAGACTCCAGTCCAGGCTGCGTTCTTCGCTCCATTCGCGCCACTGTCCAATCTCGCCGCCCATAAACAGCAGCTTCTTGCCGGGATGGCCGTAGTGGTAACCATACAGCAGGCGCAGATTGGCGAAACGCTGCCACACGTCGCCGGGCATTTTGTCCAACATGCTGCGCTTCAGGTGGACCACCTCGTCATGCGAAAAGGGCAGCAAGAATTGTTCAGTGAATGCGTAAAGCAAGGAGAATGTCAACATGCCATGATGGTAGGCGCGGTGGATGGGTTCGTTCTTGATGTATTCCAGCGTATCGTGCATCCAGCC
>CALFEW010000786.1 GCA_937958365.1 uncultured Chloroflexota bacterium
CAGGCAGCGCAACAATCCAGACCGGAGGTCTGGCCGGCAGCAGCAGCGGCGCTGATGGATGTTGTGAGCAGATTCAGGCGTTTCATGGGGCGCATGGTAACAAAGTCAGTCTGGTTTGTCAATGAACTGGATGAGCAACCGGTTAGTGTTTGGCCGGCTTTTATAAAAATCCAAGATTTAGCGCGTATGGTGGGCGCATTTAGGCAATCTGGAGGTAAACATGACGGACAAAATTCAGAAAACAGACGAAGAATGGCGGGCGCAGTTGACGCCTGAACAATACCACATCACCCGGCAGAAAGGGACCGAACGCGCTTTTACCGGAGCTTATTATCACAACAAGGAAAAAGGAACTTACCATTGCGTAGGCTGCGGGGCAGAGTTGTTCAGTTCGGAGGACAAGTATGATTCTGGCTCAGGCTGGCCCAGTTTTTGGCAGCCGACAAAGGAAGAGAACGTGGATGTGGTCGAGGATCGCAGCCACTTTATGGTACGGACAGAAGTGACGTGCAAGCAATGTGGCGCACACTTGGGCCACGTCTTTGACGATGGCCCACAGCCGACCGGCCTGCGTTACTGCATCAATTCGGCGGCGTTGGATTTTGCGAAGGACGAATAGGGCGCGGATATAGCGGGTTTTTATATTGGTCAGGTTGCAGCTACAACCCGGCCAGGAACACGGCCGTTTCCTTTGCAATCTTGTCCCACGTAAATAAGTCGGCGACCTGGGCGGCGTGTTGGCCCAGTTGGTCGCGCAAGGCAGGGTTGGCGATGAGGGCGCGCACGGCCGTTGCCAACCCTGCCGCATCATCCGGCGGAACCAGCCAGACGTTTTGGCCGTGTATCAGTTCCGGCGTGGGGCTGGGCGGCGTGGTGGTCAGTAACGGCCGTCCGTGAGCCAACACCGCCATCAACGTCCCGCGCCGCAGCGACACGCCATCGCGGTAAGGCATCACCATCAGATCGGCGGCGTGTAAGAAAGTGGATACCCGTTGATCCGGCTGGAAACCGGTCCAATGCACCCGGCTTTCCAGGCCCAATTCGCCAATCAACGCTTGCAGTTGTCCAAGAAAAGTCTGGTTATTGGCCGGGTCGCTGCTGCCGGTTTGCCCACCGATGAAGACGAGGTGAACGCGCTCATCTAGCCCTGCCAGAGCGTGCAGCAGCGTGTCGGCCCCTTTGCTCTCGTTGAGGAAGCCAAAATAGCCGAGCAAACAATCGCC
>CALFEW010000787.1 GCA_937958365.1 uncultured Chloroflexota bacterium
GATTACGGATTATCGAATACGGATTACCTAATACGAATACTAACGATTGGCGACTACGCAGGGGGTTTGTCCAGCGGTGGGGCGACGGCCAAAAAGTCGTAGGCAAAGCGCTGGGCGAAGGCAGCAATCAGGGTTTCCACGCGATCTTTGTCCGGCGAAGCCACAATCAAGCCCGCATGATATTTTTTGTTCAACCGAAAAACGATTTCCGAGTCATGATAGCCGGATAAATCGGGCCATTCTTGCCGCGCCAGGCAAATCAATACGCCGGCATAGTCCCCTTTGTCGGCCGGGATGGGGTAAGGCTCGCCCAACGCATAAGCGGTTTCTAATCTGGCCCATTCGGCCCACAAATTGACGCCGACGGCGGCGGCCACCAGTTCTTCGATGTTGGCTCCGCCCACCCGCGCCGCCGTTTCCAGGAAGTAGAAACGGCCGTCTTCCGCCCGAATAAATTCCGTGTGGGCGACGCCACGCGCCATGCCAAATCCGGCAATCATCTGCCGATTCAGCGCCAAAATCGCCTGTGCGTCGGGCGAATCGCGGCGCATGGTGCGGGTTACAAACACGCCGCCTTCGTGGGCCACATTGAGCGGCGGCTGGGCGTACTCATGTGGCGTCGCCAGCACAACTTCCCCTTCTGAAACAATCGAATCTACGTGGTAAACACGACCGGGCACAAATTGTTCCAGCAAAAAATAAGACTGCCCGTCACCCAATCTGTCCAGCCAGCGCCACACTTCTTCGGCGGAATACACCTTCTTGATGCCCATCGCTCCGGCTTCAGCGCGGGGTTTCATGACCCAGGGCGGCGCGACACGATCCATGAAGGCGCGCAACTGATCGTAGTTGAAGATGGGCGTAAACTCTGGCACAGGCAGCCCGATCCGCCGGGCCTGGGTGCGCATGGCTAATTTGTCGCGGAAGTAACGGCCGTGCGTCACCCCTAATCCCGGCAGCCGGAAATGTTCGCGTAACTCAGCGGCCGTCAACACGTCATAATCATCCAGCGGCACAATCTGGTCCACGGACATACCACGCATCATATAGGCGATGGCGTAAATCATGTCCGGCTGCTTCGCCAGATCCGGCATGAAAAACATCTCGTCAATGGCTTCTCGCGGCCATGGTTCCTGAGCCAATTTTTCGCGGGTGACCAACAAGACGCGGCAGCCGATGGCCTTGGCTGCCGTCAAAAACGTCGTTCCTTTGAAGTAACTGGCCAGGCACAAGATGGTAACGGGAGCGTGAGTCATACTTTTACCTTTAAGACCACATCAACACGACAATGGCGACAACCAGCAGCACTGCCAGGATGATAAATGTGAAGATGAGCAACATGATGAGGTAATCGTCGCTGCGGCGAACGGAAGGTGGATAAACGTCGGGGTCTTCCCAGCCTTCAGCGGGATGGGAAACGGCCGTTTCCTGGCGCAGTTCAGCCGGTGGCGGCACATCGTAAGGACGAGGCAAGTTTCGTTCAACCATTTCTGGCTCAACCATTTCTAGCTCTGTTTCAGCAGCCAGATCAGCCAGCATCTCAGGCGTCAACTCCACCTCATCGTCGCTGTCCATCGCCGCCGACAACCGGGCGATCAAATCGTCGTTAATTTCCGGTGGGATGACCGGTCTGGCGAGGGATGCGGTGAGGGGAACGGCCGTTTCATCCAGCAGCTCCTGTTCCATCTCCGCCTGAATTTCCGGCGGGGCAATTTTCTGCACCCAGGGCGGCAGGTCTGCCTGAGTCAGATGGGCCGCATCCGACCGCTTTTTGATGTCGGCCAACAGCGCGGCAACGGCCGTCCGGTCCAACATAGAGTCGGTTGGCGGCGGCGCTGCCGGCAAAGTAACCGGTGGCGCCTGCACAATCTCGACATCTCTCACCAACAAATAATATCCAGCCCACTGTGGTTCAAAAGCCAGATGACCACCGGCGCGAATCGTCATGCCGTCCCTTAAGGCGACTTCCCCAGCCGCGCGGGCCGAAAGCACGCACTGCACCCGATGCGCCTGTTCAACCAACGCGAACTGAATATGGGGGGAACGGCCGTTTTGCGTCTGACTCAACTCCGATACATTACCCACCACAAAAACCAGCCCCAAAGGCAATTCAGATGGAAGCTGCAACGCCAGCCGGTTATTCAAATGACTAACCGTAACATCCATAACACCCAAACCATCCCCAGCAGCTACCTGTACACGCCCACAATTAGCAATACGCGCATCCGCAGCCGCCCAAAATTACCGATTAACCCTACAATTCTCCCCATTATACTTCAGATTCTTCCCATGCCTGGAAGAACAAAGTTCCCACTTACACTTTGATAAACAAGCTCAACGGCAAAATTTGCCTCAAGTCCCGACCTGATTTAAACTATAGACTATACTCACCTAGTACACCCATTAACAAAAGTCAAATTTAGAAAATGCGTGCTCAGGCGTGTTAATTTCGTCATGAAGATTTGACGAAAAAATCACACTTGTTATACTTGTCATTCGGTGTACGCATTGCCCGAAGTCAAGCATCACCTTTACAGTTAACAAACAATCGTTGACATGCCGACGTAGCTCAATTGGCAGAGCAATGCTCTTGTAAAGCATAGGTTATGGGTTCAAGTCCCATCGTCGGCTTGG
>CALFEW010000788.1 GCA_937958365.1 uncultured Chloroflexota bacterium
TTCCAGTGTTATGTCAGTTGTGTCTACCATGGGATTCTCTTTGGCTGTAAACCCGAAGCGTTTCAGAAAACGCTTCGGGTTTACAGCCAGGAAGTTAGCTGTCGTTGCCTACAAAGCAGAAGCCGAGGATTTTTCCAGGTCTTCCTCGCTTTTTACCTGATTGTAGATTTGTGTCGTGGAAATATTGGCATGGCCGAGCAGCCGTTGCACTTCCTGCAAATTGGAACCGCCTTCCAATTTGTGGGCGGCAAAGCTGTGGCGCAACGTGTGCGGCGTCACTTCGCCGCTCAGTTTCGCTTTTTTGGCATAGGCTTTAATAATCAACCACAAGCCCTGCCGCGTGAGCTGCTGCCCGCGATGGTTGAGAAACAGCGCTTCTTCATCTTTATTTTTGACCAGATATTGACGGCCGTTATTCAAATAATCGGTAATCGCCTCTTTGGTTACTTCATCCAGCGGCAGTTCACGGGCCATTTCTTCTTTGCCCTGGCAAAACAAAACATTATCCTTCGGATTGACGTCATCCAGAGAAAGCGAAACCACTTCCGTCACCCGCATCCCGGTGCTGTACAACATCGTCAACAACGCCGTATCACGTAAGTGCTTGGGTGACTTCTTCTGGCGCGGCGCCTGCAAGAGTTTGTCAATGTCTTCCGCGTTCAATGTCTTGGGCAGACGCTTTTTCACCTTAGGCGAGTCTATGTTGGTTGTTGGGTTTTCGCTGATGAGTCCACGGGCAAAAAGATAATTAAAAAAGGACTTGATCGCCGCCACTTTACGGGCGACCGACGACGAAGCATACGCTTGTTCCTTCATGTGGTCTACGTAAGCGTCAACGGTGCTCACGGTGACGTCATCCCATTCACTTACGTCAAACTGCGCCTGCTGCAAAAATGACTCGAACTGGCTCAGGTCATTTTTGTAAGCTGCTGTGGTGTTATTGGAGTACTTGTACTCTTGTTGCAGAAAGTCAAGAAAGGCTTGTAATTGCTCTTCCATCGCCAACCGCTCCTATCGGCCTTAAAGCCCATTTTGCGTATAGTCTTAAGCAAGATTGATCTGTCATGTGATCTCTTCGCTGCATGACCGTACAATGGGACGTGGTGAGACCTATTCATCATGTACTGAACTTTTGGGTCCGAACGACCGTTGGCGGAAAGGTCGTTGTTTAAAAGAGTCGTCAAAAAGAGTTGTTAAAAGATTATGTAAGTTAAAAGTAAGGGCATTATAGCATTACTTTTCATAAGATCAAATATCAATCAACATAATCAAGGGTTTTGTCTGAAGATTCGCGCCTATGCGAATGGGGTAGTGCGCCATGCCGGTAAAAATCTGGCAAAACAAGGAAATGCTGTTATGATCGGCTTGTTGGATAGATTGTTATCCTTGTCCCCATAATCCCACTTTATCAGGAGAATCTTTCCCATGAGTTTGAATGCACGACGTGTCATTATCGCCGGCGCTGCCGGGCGCGATTTTCATGACTTCAACACCGTGTTTCGGAACAATCCAGATTATCGTGTAGTCGCCTTTACCGCGACGCAAATCCCCAATATTGACGGCCGTCGCTACCCGCCAGAATTGTCGGGGGAATTGTACCCAGAGGGCATTCCCATCAAACCAGAGAGCGAACTGGCCGAGTTGATCCGCGCGGAAAACGTGGATGAAGTGATCTTTTCCTATTCCGACGTAGCCCACGAATATGTCATGCATCTGGCTTCGCGGGTGTTGGCGGCCGGAGCCGGCTTCCGTTTCCTCAGCCCGGCGCAAACCATGATCAAATCCAGCAAGCCGTTGGTATCGGTGGGGGCGGTGCGTACCGGCTGCGGCAAGAGCCAGACCTCGCGGCGCATCCTGAGCATTTTGCAGAACGAATTGGGCTACGAGCGCGTCGTCGCCATTCGCCATCCGATGCCTTATGGCAACCTGGCGGCGCAGGCGGTGCAGCGCTTCGCCAGCTACGAAGATATGGACCGCCACGAATGCACCATCGAAGAACGCGAAGAGTATGAACCTTACGTAGAGCGTGGCGCAGTGATTTACGCCGGCGTGGATTATGAAGCTATTTTACGCCAGGCAGAGCAGGAAGCAGATGTGATTATTTGGGATGGCGGCAACAATGACGTGCCATTTTACAAATCTGATCTGCACATTGTCGTCACGGACCCGCACCGGCCGGGGCACGAACTGCGGTATCATCCCGGCGAGACGAATTTGCGCATGGCCGACGTGGTGGTCATCAACAAAGTGGATACGGCCGATAATGCCAGCGTGGTGATCGTGCAGCAAAATATCCGCAAGGCGAATCCCACGGCCGTTATCGTCAAAGCCGCCTCGCCTATTTTTGTGGACGACCCGGCAGCCATTCGGGGTAAAAAGGTGCTGGTTGTTGAAGATGGCCCCACGCTGACGCATGGCGAAATGGCTTACGGCGCAGGCGTCGTGGCGGCGCAGTATTTCGACGCGGCGGAAATTATTGACCCGCGTCCTTATGCCGTGCGCACCATCGCCGATACGTATGCCAAATATCCGTCCACCGGGGCGGTGCTGCCGGCCATGGGCTACGGCCGTGAGCAAATGGCGGATCTGGCTGAAACCATCAACCACGTCCCCGCCGACATGGTTATTGTGGCGACGCCCATTGACCTGGCGAAGTTGATAGATATTCAGCTGCCCAATCAACGAGTGCGGTATGAATTGCAGGAAATCGGCCAGCCGACGTTAGCCACTTTGCTGAAGGAAAAATTTGGCCGCTAAATTCGTGTAGCCGGTCGAACAGAATCAATTTTTGCATGTAGCCCAAAGTTTTTTGGGCTACATGTTTTTAGTGACCGCGGTGGCCTGTGCGGTGGCGCCTGATAAGCCAGGCAAAAGAAGAAGAGGATACGGCCGTTAATCGCCTTTTGTCGAGGCTTCTCGTTCGGCCACCCAGCGGGGGTAATCGGCGATAGAACTTTCTATGAAATATTCGGCAATCTCGCGCATGCGGTTGTTGGTGATGTTGTTGGCAATTTTGTCTACCAGATTGCTGGGCATAAAACGCATCCCTTTGGGACGCGGCGGTTTGGCCATCATTTTTAGCATATATTCCACGCGAGTCTGCTCACCTTCATCGTGGAAAAAGGCTTCGCTGCTGTAATAGCCGCGTGTTCTGGTGGAATTAAAGGTTACTTCGGTTTCGATGGGGGGCAGGTTTTCAATGGGAACCATGCGCATGGTATGATGGCCGGGAACCAAGTCCAATCGCACATCGGCGTGTACATGAATGTGATACGTGCCGAGTTCAACCGTACTGTAATAAAGCCGAAATTGTTGGTCTGGACTGGAACTCTCTAACTCAATGTGCTGCAAATAAGTAACGAGACGTCCGATGTCGCTATAGAATTCATAAGTGGTTACCCGGTCGGCAGGGAACATGAAGGAAAAACGGGCAGAGGCGGCGATTTTGATCATGCGCGTTAACTTGATTCTCCGGGATGTGTGATGGATAGCTACCACTTGCTATGATAACATATTCTCGCTGATGAGCTAAGAAAATGACGCGCTGCATTCAAATTGGAGGTAAATGTTTCATGAGTCTATTTAACGGCGAGCGGTTATCAAACGACGTATTCAAATTGGATGTAGAGCGGATGCGCCGTGGGTGGTATTCTGACCAATATTTTGCCAACATTTTGGCAATGCTGCGCGGCGTCAGCCTGGCCGATGGCTTCCAGGGGCGTTATGCGCGTGACGTGGGGCGGGACCCATCTGGCCTGAATGTGGGCGACCTGGAAGTGGAAATGCAGTTTTTCACGCGGCGCGCCGGCAAAACGGTGATTGTGGGGGTGGATAAAGCGCTGGCGATGCTGCGCCATTGTACCGGGTATTTTGGCGCTTCTGACAATTGGGTGGAGACGTGGCAGCATCTGGCGGTCACGGCCGTTCACGATGGGGCCATCACCGAATATCACGGCGATCCGCTGCACGTTCAGCCTGTCATTCGCATACACGGCCGTTACCGTGACTTTGCCCTCCTGGAAACGCCCATGCTGGGCATCCTCAGCCGCAGCAGCCGTATCGCCACCAACGTCTACAAAACCTTGCGCGCCGCCAAAGGCAAACCCGTCCTCTTTTTCCCCGCTCGCTTCGATCTCCACGAAGTCCAGGCCGCCGACGGTTACGCCTACGACATTGCCGTCGCCCGCTTCAACTATGATTTTGCCGGTGAACTGCAATCCTTCGTCTCCACCGACGCGCAGGGTGACTGGTGGGGTGGTGCGGGCGGCGGCACGGTGGCCCACGCCGCCATCGCCTGCTTCCTCAGCGACACCGCCGCCACGATGATGGCCTTCGCCGAACATGTCCCGCCAGACGTGCCGCGCATCGCCCTGGTAGATTTCAACAACGACTCCATCAGCGACAGT
>CALFEW010000789.1 GCA_937958365.1 uncultured Chloroflexota bacterium
ACCTGCGACCTCCGGGTTATGAGCCCGACGAGCTGCCTCTGCTCTACCCCGCATCAACGAATCGGGATTATAACAAAGCGTTGTTTTTTGTCAAGGGTTGTTGACATAAAACAAATACACGCGCCTGGCAAATTTGTTACCTGGCTCTGAAGGCAGATGCCTGTTTTGTACTTTTTGGGTACACTCTTTGTCATGGTTCAAGAGAATATCTCTGGACTGTGAATTAAATATCCTGCAGAACCAAGAATGGAGATTAGAGATTGGAGACTTGATACTCTCCATTCCCAGGCAAGCGTCTTTGTTCTTAAAAAGAGTGATGGAGTGCCCATGTTTACAAATTTGCTCATTATTACTGTGTTGATCATCGCATTTTGGATGGCGGCGACAGCTTTTTATTTATACACCTCTCGCCAGCAAGAGAGTCTGGAGAAGGAGATCGAGGCTGTACAAAAGCTGTTGGACAAAAGCAAACCATAACAATGGGACGTAGATTGACGCGGATATTGCAGTTATTTTAAGCTTTGAAATCGGCGGATTATTTTCTGAGGAGGGATGGATGCGGAGAGCGGTTGCGTGGTTGATATTGAGTCTAACGGCCGTTACCCTGTTGGCTGCCTGTAATGCTGGCGGGAGCAATGTAGCCGAATGCAACGAAGGCGGCGCGCTGTTCGCCGATGATTTCAGCGGTGAAGAAAATTGTGGTTGGGCGCTTTACAATCGTGGTGGCGCGATTGCCGAAATGGACGAAGGCGTGTTGCGTATTAGCACCAGCCAGCCCGGCCAGGTGCGCTGGACAAACCCGGGGCGCAGTTTCGACGACGCCATCATCACCGTACCGGCGCGCCAGGTGAGCGGCCCCAACAACAACGCTTACGGTGTGATTTGCCGGTATCAAAATGAAGAGAACTTCTACATCTTTTTGATTGGCGGCGACGGCTATTACGCCATCGGCAAATACACCAGCGATTCCCCCACGGTGACTTATCTGACGGAAAATGGTGAGTACCAATTCTCCGAAGCCATCAACCAGGGGTTGGCAACGAACCAGATTCAGGTGGGCTGCGTGGGCAACGAATTGAGCCTGACGGCCAATGGTATTCCTCTGGTGACGGTAACGGACCCGACGTTTGTCATTGGCGACGTGGGGTTGGCGGTGAGTACGTTGGAACCGGGCACGGCCGTTGTCGAATTTAGCGATTTCCGGGTGACGGCCCCATAGGAAAGATGGTGGACCTTTGAAACTCAGGCGTCTGCTTTTTGGTTGGTTGGTGGTAGTTCTTGGGGGATTGGCGGCTTGCAGTGGGGGAGTCAGTCCGCAGGCTTCCCCTTTGCTGGGCGGTGAAGATGCGTTGTTTTGGGACACGTTTGCCCCGGACGTGGTTGGTCCCTGGTTTTTGGAAGGCGACGATGTGGGCAGTACGGCCGTTATCAACCAGGAACTCGTCATCGCCATCAATCAACCCAACACCCTCCAGTTTTCTGCCCTTCAGGAGGAAGTCTTTACCGACTTTGTGTTGGAAGTAGATGTGCGCCAGCTTGCTGGCGGCCCGGAGAGCAGTTATGGCGTCATGGCGCGGATGCAAAACAACGATCAATTTTATCGCTTTGATATTACCGGCGACGGCCTGTATATGATTACCCGCCGTAACGCTGATGGGACCTGGACCCAATTCAAGAGCGACTGGACGGCGTCTGAAGCGATCAAACAGGGGTTGAATACGACCAATCGGTTAAAAGTGGTCGCGCAAGGCTCCAGGGTCTCATTTTACGCCAACGAAACTCTCTTGCAGCAAATAGACGACGTTATTTTCCCGTCTGGTGGCATTGCTCTGGGCGCGGGCACGTTTGGGCTGACCGGCTTGCAGGTGGCTTTTGATAACCTTGTCGTGCGGGAACCAGAATGAACCGGCAGCAGATAGAAGCGGCGCTGGGCGTGGCGGTGGTGGAGGTGGCTCCGTTGAGCGGCGGCTGCATTGGTCAGGTCTACTGCCTGCGGCTGGCGGATGGAGAGCGGGTGGTTGCCAAAGTAGACGACCAGCCAGATTCTCAACTGGCGCGGGAAGGGGAGATGCTGCGCTATCTGGCGGCGCACAGCGATCTGCCGGTTCCGGCGGTTTTGCACCTGGAAACCGGCCTGCTCTTGATGGAATTTTTGCCCGGCGACAGCCATTTTTCGGCAAAGGCGCAGGAACATGCGGCGGAACTGTTGGCGGCGCTGCATCAGGTGACGGCGCCGGCGTTTGGCCTGGAGCAGCCGACGTTAATTGGCGGGCTGCATCAGCCAAACCCGTGGATGGATTCCTGGCTAGATTTTTTCCGTGAGCAGCGTTTGTTGCTGATGGGTGGCGAGGGCGTGCGCGCCGGGCGGCTGCCAACGGCCGTTTTCCAGCGTCTGGCCGCGTTTTCCGAGCATTTAGAGCGGTGGTTGGTGGAACCGGAACGGCCGTCTCTCATCCATGGCGACGTGTGGACGACCAACGTGTTGGCGGTGGGGGATCGCATCACCGGGTTTGTGGACCCGGCCATTTACTACGCCGATCCAGAAATTGAGTTGGCGTTTACGACATTGTTTGGCACGTTTGCACGGCCGTTTTTCGCCCGTTACGAAGAAATCCGCCCCATTGCTCCCGGCTTTTTTACGGAACGACGCGACATCTACAACCTCTACCCCTTATTGGTTCACGTTCGTTTGTTTGGCGGGAGTTACGTGCATTCGGTGGACCAAACCTTGCGCCGCTTTGGCTATTAACACACCTGACACTTTGTTCCCTACCGTGAGCCGTCACACACGGCAAAATCTATGGCGCAGCGATTGATTGAAAGGTATCAGGTCGGTGACCTGGTGGAAATAACTTTTGATGATGTTCACTGGCAGCCGGCCACGGTCCGACAGCAGCAGCATCCTGGCTTATGGGTGCAAACGACCGACGGCCGTATCTGGTATGTCACCAATACACAACATATTCGCAAGTCTGTAACGCAATGAAACCAGCTATGCAAGAAGAAATTATTCGCAAGTTATTGGCTCTTAATCGAGATTTCTACAACGAAATGGCCGAACCCTTTGCTGAAAGCCGCGTGCGGCCTCAGCCAGGCTTCCATCGCCTGCTGGAAGAGTTGCCGCAGCCTTGTGATTATTTGCTGGACGTGGGGTGCGGCGACGGCCGTTTAGGGCGTTTTCTCCAGGCGCGGCGGGCCATCAAATGGTACACCGGCGTAGATTTCAGCGCGGAACTTCTGGTGAAGGCGGAAGCCATCACCATGGGCGATTTTCACCAGCGCGATATTAGCCGGCCCAGCTCTTTGTATGGTTTGGGGCAATTTCAGGCCATTGCCTGTCTGGCTACCTTGCAGCACATTCCCGGCGCGGCCAATCGGCAGCTTCTGGTTGCCGAAATGGCGCGGGCGCTGATGCCCGACGGCCGTATCTTCATTTCCACCTGGCAATTCCTGGGCAACGAACGGCAGCAGCGCAAAATCATAGATTGGGCGACGGTGGGCCTGACCGACCAGGACGTAGAGCCAAACGACTACTTGCTCACCTGGCAGCGCGAGAGCTACGGCCTGCGTTATGTCCGGTTGATAGACGAGAACGAGATGTCTCGCCTGGCGGCCGGGGCCGGTTTGCGCGTGGTGGGGCAGTTTCGGGCAGACGGCCGTGAGGGAAACCTGAGCCTTTACACCATTTTGGAATTTGCCTGAACTACCGGCTTCAAGCCCCCTCAGGTGCGACGCACCTTGTCCAGAAGTGCGTTGCACCTCTAGACTGAACGCTTACTCCGCGCCTACTTGCAGCCGCATGATCGCCAATGTTACAATCAATTTTTGGAGGAACAGGCATGACATTAAAAGAACAACTTCGGACCGACATGGCCTCGGCCATCAAACAAGGCGATACCCAAACCCGCGACGTCATGCGGCTGCTGTTGGCCGCTGTCAAACAGACGGAAGTGGATGATCAACTGACGCTCGACGATGCCGGCGTGGTCGGCGTATTGACCAAACAGGCCAAACAGCGCCGGGAAAGCATCGCCGATTACGAAAAAGCCGGCCGGGCTGATCTGGTGGCTCAGGAGCAGGTTGAACTGGCGATCATCGAAAAATATTTGCCGCAGCTCATGAGCCGGGACGAAGTGAAGGCCATTGCCGCCCAAATCATCGCTGAATTGGGCGTTACCGATGCCAAAGGCATGGGCCAGGTGATGGGCAAATTGATGCCGAAAGTAAAAGGTAAGGCAGACGGCCGTATCGTCAACGAAGTTGTCCGCGAACTCCTTGCAACTTAAGGAACACGTACAAAAACGGCATGGTTCAGTTCAGATGATATGTCCTTTACAATTTGTAGCCACGCTATCCTTACCGCGCTGGTGTAAACGCGGTAAGGATACCGCGGCTACAGGCTCGAA
>CALFEW010000790.1 GCA_937958365.1 uncultured Chloroflexota bacterium
CCCTTTGGGAGGGGATTAAGGGGAGGGAAAAACCTGGCAAGGAATTACGAATTGGCGCACTAGTCACTGCAAGGAGGGACCTGGTATATCCACATCCGCTGCACATCAGCTGAAAGAAAAGGGCCGCTTAGTTCGACTATCGAGCACAAGCTGTCTGCAAATGCCTGGCGGGCGTCGCTGGTTTCTGTCGTCATCTTGGTGGAATCATGACCGGCTTCGCTCAAGACGAGATAGCGAATCCCCTGTTCTTGATACCAATGGACTGGCTCTTCATCCAGGCTGAAGAGTTTAGTCACCGGCCACACGGCCGTATCAAGTTGTGGCGCAAAATATTCGACGGCAATAGGCGTTCCTGGCGTCACGTTGGCTTCGATCCATTGTTGTGCGAGAGTACGCACGTCGGTTTCCTGGAAGCGTTGATTAATCTGAATCGTGTTCCAAAACAGTGGCAAACTCACCAGCAACGTCAAAAAAACTGGAATAACCCACTTTACCTGTAGACGGTTAAAACGATGATAAAGAAATACGGCAAAGGTGTCAATGAGTACGGCCGTCCACATGACAAAAAGCGGCGCTGTGGGCAGCCACATCCGCGCCTCTCGCCGCAGTTGCGAAACAATGGCGAACCACATCAGCACCGCCACCACGTTTACCAACGCGGCTCGACGCCACCCCCAGGCTCGCCAACTGAAGAAAAAGCCAACCAGCCCCAGGCAAAAAACCAGAGCATCCGGGCTTTGCAGATGATACGCCAGGTGCCACTGCCAGCTTGTACTCACGGCCTCATTAACCGGCGAATCATACAAATTTAGGGAATATCCCACCCAATACAGAAACTTGGGCATATTCAATAGAGCAAATGGCGTTCCCGCCAAAAACCCCAACGCCATGCCAATTGGCCCCGCCAGCGCCCGCGCATTGAGTACATCATCGAGTCGTTTGGCCTTCAGGAGCGGGATCAGCAGCACCGGCGCGGCTAACACCGCACCGTTGTATTTGGTGGAAACCGCCAAACCGCTCACAAAACCGGCGCCGGCGTAAGCCCACAAACTATCTTCGTCCCAATGGTCATAGGCCCGAATTAAGAGGTAGAGAGCCAACAAACTGAAAAACGTCAGAGGAGTGTCTGGGGTAGCGAAGTGGGCGTGTTTGCTTAAATCAGGCAGAACGGCCGTGATCGCGGCGGCTATAAACCCCTGTCGGCGGTTGCCCAGTCTAGTCGTCAGCATGTAAACCAGCAAAACAATGCCTACCCCTAGAATGGCCGACATAATGCGCGCGGCCAAAAAATATTCCGCGTGATCATATATGGCCGGGTAAACCCCCCGTTCGTAAATGGGCAACTGGTCGGGTGAAGCGATGAGGCCCTGGCGCGCAGAATTGATGTAGGTGAGAGCGGAAACGGCCGTTAAAACATAAATATACAACGTCCCATATTCCATCCGCGTCGGTTCCAGATCTCCCGATTTCAGGATGGTGATGGCCGGCATCACCACCGCATCTTCATCTGGATGGTACAAATAAGGCAAGCCGAAATCGTTGCCCCATAAGCGAAGCGCCAACGCCAACAGCAAAACGGCCGTCAGACCAAACGCCGCGCCATGCTTATATAAAATTACCTTGATCCAGATTGTCCCCTGCGAAATCCATTGCTTCATCTCTGTACGCTGACTATACCTTTCGCGCCAGGATAACCATGTCGTCATCCATAATAATCTGATTGCTGGCTCTTACTAATAACTTCTCGTGGTTCAGGGTGGCTCGCCCAATTTTCAACTGCCACTTTCTCAGCGCCGAAAAACGTTCCGCCAGCGGTTTGTACACCTTTAGAATCAATGCCCGCAAAACGATCACGCGCAAAAACTGTCTGACGTAATTGCGATAAATCTTGAACCTCGTTTCGTCAATGGTATGGCTGCCACCCGCCTGGACAACATGAAAACCACAATCTTCCATCATGTGCGACAACGTCTCCCGCGTGAAGTACGTAATATGCCCGATGGGCCGGATATAGCGCCACTTCACGCCATAACGCCGCGCAAAAAAGTTCCCAATATCGTGCGTGCTAATAACTGCCAATCCGCCCGGTCGCAATAGATCGTACATTTGCGACACCAATCGCTTGGGATCAGGGTGATGTTCAATCACGTCGAAATTTGTCACACAATCAAAACTGCCTGGGGCTAGATCGAGATTCTCCATGAAATCCCCGTAAATGGTCAGGTTTT
>CALFEW010000791.1 GCA_937958365.1 uncultured Chloroflexota bacterium
AAACGAACCAACTATGCTTCTTTTGCCTGTTGGGCGAAAACGGCCGTCATCAGCGCATCTTCCTGGGCTTGCTCGGCGAAGAACTGCTGCAAGGCGGGGCTTTGCCGCTGGCGCAAGGCCAGCATAGCCACCGCCTGCACATCTGCCGGACCGGCCAAAGCCCGCCCATCGGCGGCCGCGTAGGCCCGCGCCGCCTCGAACAACGTAATTTCCGCCCGGCTGGAATCAATTTCCAGGCTTTGCACCAGCTTCACGCCCAACGCCTGCGCCTCGTCGCTGATGGCTACTCGCGGCAAAAGCTGCCGCGCCTGCTGCACTTCTTCGGCCAGCGCCAGCGTGCTTTCGGCGTACAGCGCCGCAAACCCTTCGGCGTCGCGCTGGTAAGCGATGGCCTGCTCATAGGCGCGGTAGCGCAGGTCCGCACCGGCCAGACCGCGCACCACCGCCCGCAAGCCAAAGCGGTCCATCAACTGCGGCCGCAGCCGTCCTTCTTCCGGATTCATGGAGCCAATCAGCAGAAAGCGCGAGCGATATTTCAGCTTCAGCGGGCCGCGCCGCACGGTGTAATGCCCCTGCGCCGCCGCGTCTAAAATGGCGTCGGTGATTTCGTCGGGCAGCAGGTTGACTTCGTCAATGTAGAGGACGTGGCCGTCGGCGTGGCCGAGAATGCCGCGCTCCAGGCGCACGCGCTGCTGTTCCAGGGCAATGCGCTCGTTGACGCCGCCCACCACGTCTTCCAGGCGGGTATTGAGCGGCAGATCGAGGATACGTACCCGGTCTTCGACGGTGAGCGCTTCGCCGTAACCCACTTTTTGGCGGCAATCTTCGCAGATGGCGTCCATGCCGCCCTCGTCTAACATCGCTTCGGTGCAGCCATTGAGGCACAGGCTGCGGCGTACCTGGGGCAGCAAATCGGTGAGGGAGCGCACGGCCGTTGTCTTGGCTGTGCCACGTGGACCAATCAACAGCACCCCGCCGACTCGCGGGTTAATGACCGCCAGAATCAGCGCCAGCTTCATCTCCTCCTGGCCGACAATCGCCAGGAAAGGAAACGGCTCCACGTCGGCCAGGCCATAATCTTCGTCGGGCAGGCTAAGAATGCGGTGGGCCGGCGATTGCAGCAGCAGTTCAAGCAGGCGTGAGTGTGGTTTGGGCATAGGAAATAGATAATTGAAGATTGAAGATTGGAGAGAACGCTTTAATCTTTAATCTTTCACCTGTTTACTGCCTCTGGTGCAGGCGCATTTGCCGCCGTTCTTCAGCCTGGCGGTAGCGCTGCTGCTCTTGTTCCGTTTCGCAAATAAGCGGTAGGACGGGAACGGGACGGCCGTTTTCATCCAGCGCCACGTAGACAAAAAAGGCGGTGTTGGTATGCGTCACTTCCCCGGTCAGCACGTTTTCGGCCGTCACGACAACGCGCGTCTCCATAGAGGTGCGCCCTACCCAGGTCACTTCGGCCTCTACCGTGACCAGATCGCCGATGTGGACCGGCGATAAAAAGGACATCGAGTCCACCGTGACGGTGACGACCGGGCGACGGGCGTGCTTGACAGCCGCCATGCCCCCGGCCTCGTCGCACAGCTTCATAATCAGGCCGCCATGCACATTGCCCAGGATGTTGGCGTCCGTCGGTCCCATGACCTGGGTCAACGTGACGCGAGATTCACGAATTGCTTTGCCTTCCATCATGTGCTCGTTCAATCCATGTCCGGGCGGGTATCGGATACAAACATCAGCTGGTCCGAATATTCCTCAAACATATCTACGTAACCATAAGGCAGTGCCCGCAGCATGGGCGAAAGAGCGAAGCTGGAAGGGAAGCGCGGCCGTTCCGGGCGGGGTGGCGGTTGCAGACGAGGCTTTTCCGGTGGGCGGCGCTGTCGTAACAAGCGCCGGTCGTTGCTGAAAAAGCCGAGGTAAACGCCGTTGCTGTCGTACACGTCGCGCCCCCGAACAAAACCCAACCACTCGCCATCGGCGTTAAACAGATTGCCCTGGTGATAGACGGCCACCCAGGCGCCATCGCTGCGATAAATCGGTTCCATACTGCCTCCTCTTACGCTGCCTTATTGTAAGGCAGCCACAAAGAAGCAACAAGGTGAAGTTGGGGAAGCCAGCAATTCTCAATTTAACGAGAAATGTGTCATGCTGAGAGCCTGTGCTGAGGCCGCCGAAGCATCCTCCGAAGCATCCCGTTCCTCTGGGGTAAGTGGGATGCTTCGCTCCGCGGACTCCGCTCAGCATGACAATTCAGCGCTAATTTGTAAGATGATGGTTCGTTCGATGAACCATGCCCGAAATCCGAAATCCGAAATCCAATGCAAGATGCACAAATGGGGCGTTCTTGTGTACAATATAACGCAGCGTGTTATAACTGTTTTCGTAAGGCGTCGGGCAATAGCAAAGATTGACGGCCGTCAGGTTGTTTGTCAATCGAAACTCCACTGAACAGGAAAGGGGTGGCTGTACATGAAGAATGGAAATCGCAATGAGATCGCAGAAGACGTGTTTGATTATGTGGTGATTGGGTCTGGCTTTGGGGGGAGCGTCTCAGCGATGCGCCTTGCCGAAAAAGGATACCGCGTGCTGGTGTTGGAGCGTGGCAAACGCTACAATGCCGAAGATTTTCCCAAAACAAATTGGAATGTATTTAAATATTTGTGGCTGCCGGCAGCCCGCTGTTTTGGCATCATGGGTATCAATTTTTTTGACGATATCTGGATCCTGAATGGCAGTGGGGTGGGGGGCGGCAGCCTGGTGTATGCCAGCACGCATATCAAACCGCCCAAGGCGTTTTTTGAGGCGGCTGAGTGGTGTGACCTGGCCGATTGGGAAGCGGAGTTGACGCCTTATTACGCCGTGGCCGATAGGATGCTGGGCACGACAGAAAATCCGCGATTTTGGCCGGCCGACCACCGATTGTATGAAATCGCCATCGAGTTGGGTAAAGAAGACACGTTTAAGCCAACGCCAGTAGGTATCTTTTTTGGCGAACCGGGCAAAGCTGTGCCCGACCCTTATTTTGGTGGTGAAGGACCGGAGCGGGTGGGCTGCATTCATTGCGGCGGTTGCATGGTAGGCTGCCAGCACAACGCCAAGAATACGTTGGACAAGAATTATTTGTATCTGGCCGAACGATGGGGAGCCGAGGTGCGTGCGGAAGCGAATGTGTTGGACATACGGCCGTTATACGGCCCACAGCCCGACCACGCGCGTTACGAAATCCAGTATGAAAAAGTCACCGACTGGGCGAAAAAACGGCAAACGGCCGTGCGCGCCCGCCATGTTGTGGTTGCCGCCGGGGTACTTGGCACGGTCAATTTACTGCTCAAATGCCGCGATGAAAGTCGTTCTTTGCCCATGCTTTCCCATCGGCTGGGCCTGATGGTGCGCAGCAACAGTGAAGCATTGATGGGCGTGACCGCCCGCGAACAAAACGTGGATTATTCGCAGGGTGTAGCCATCACGTCCCATTTTTGGATTGATGACGTGACCAGCGTGGAGCCGGTGCGTTATGCACCGGGACAATCGTTTATGCGTAATCTCACCTGGCCGCTGGTTCACTTTGAGGGCGGTTTTGGGCCGCGCGTCTTCCGTTCATTTGTCAACGGGCTGCGCCGACCAGCGGATTTCCTCACGGTGCGCGTCTGGCCAGACTGGGCGCGGCGCAACACCATTTTCCTGATCATGCAGACTGTCGAAAATCGCATGGCGTTCAAACGTGGCCGCAGCATTTGGACGCTGTTCACCAAAAATCTGGTCAGTGAACGCGACAGGTCGCTGCCCATTCCGCCGGTGGTGGAAGCGGGGCGCGGCGTCGTGGATCGTTTCGCCGCGAAGACCAACGGCGTCTCCTGGGCGGGCATGAACGACCTTCTGGACATCCCCAACACGGCGCACATCCTGGGCGGCTGTGGTATCGGGGAGAATGAAAGCAAAGGCGTCATTGATAAAGATCAGCAGGTCTTTAACTATCCCGGCCTGTATGTGGCCGATGGTTCGGTGATTCCCGCCAACCTGGGGGTGAATCCCAGCCTGACGATTACCGCCATGACGGAACGAGCCATGAGCAAGATTCCGCCCAAGGCGCAGGCGGCAGAACCGGCGCCCCTGGCTGCGCCGGTGGGCGTAGAGGTCAATGGTGGGGGAAACGGCCGTTCCCCACTCAAAGCCGCGCTGCCCTTCATGTTGTTATTCGCTGTGCCTCTGGCTATTTTGTTCTTGCTCAAAGCGTGGCACAAAAAGGGAGAGAAGTAAATCATGAGTCACCCACAACCGCGTGTGCTTCCATTTGTCAACCCGGCCACCGGCGACCAATTTGGTCAGGTCGCTATAGCCTCCTCGGCAGAGATCGCCCTGGCCCACAAAGAGATGCGTCAGGCATTTCAGGTGTGGCGGCGCAAACCGCTGACCGAACGAATTCGCATTTTGCGCCAATTCCAGGCGGAAGTCATAGACGCCATAGACGAAATCAGCACTGTCATCAATCAAGATACCGGCAAAAGCCGTCAGGATGGCTGGGTTGAAGTCAATATGTCCGTTGATCGTCTGCATCAATATTACAAACTGGCCCCTAAATGGCTGGAACGTCGGCGCGTGCCGCCTGGTTTGTACTTGTTTAAGCAATATTACACGGAACCCCACCCGTTTGGCGTGGTGGCGGTGATTGGGCCGTGGAATTACCCCTTTGACCTCTGTGTGCCGCCGATGTGTTCGGCTTTGTTGGCCGGTAACACCGTCTTGCTAAAGCCGTCGGAGGTGACGCCGGCAGTGGGCGTCATGATCGAAAAGCTGATTCAGCGCGTGCCGGAACTGGCGCCATTTGTGCGGGTGCTGCATGGCGATGGCTCGGTGGGGGCGCAAATCGTGGCTTCGCGGCCGGACCTGATCTTCCTCACCGGCTCGACAGCCACAGGGCACAAAATTGCCCAGAAAGCGGCCGAATCGTTGACCCCGTTTATTTATGAATTGGGCGGCAAGGATCCCATGATCGTTTTTGACACTGCCGACATTCAGGCGGCGGCCAGATGGGGAACCTGGGGAGCCGTGTACAACACAGGCCAGACGTGCATGGGCATTGAGCGTGTGTATGTGCAAGAGGCGGCGTATGATGAATTTGTGACGGCCGCACTGGCCGAAGCGCGCCAGGTAAAAATCGGCTATTCCTGTGAAACAGACAACCAGTTCGACATGGGGCCGCTCACCTTTGAGCGTCAGGTGAGCATCGTCACGGACCAACTGGACGATGCGCTGGCAAAAGGGGCGCGTATTCTGACCGGTGGCAAGCTGGATGGCCTGTTTATGGAGCCGACCATTCTGGTGGATGTGGATCACAGCATGAAGGTGATGCGCGAGGAAACCTTTGGCCCGATCATGCCTATCATGAAATTTAACAATGAGTCTGAGGCGATCTGGCTGGCGAATGATTGTGAGTATGGTTTAAGTGCGGCCGTGTGGAGCGGCGACGTTCACCAGGCCAAACGTGTGGCCCATCGGCTAGACGTTGGTTCTGTGGTTATCAACGATGCAATTGTTCATTACCCTGTTTCGCTGCTGCCGTTTGGTGGTGTGAAGTTGTCTGGCAATGCGCGTACGCATGGCAAGGAAGAGGTCATGCAGTTCACGCAGATGCGCTCTTACGCCATTGGCGGCACGCCCAATCCTCTGGACCTGACGACGATTTTCCGTACGCCTGGGCATTATCGCCTGGGTAAAGCCATCACGCGCCTGGCCTTTGGCGTCACGCCGCGACAGCGCCTGGAGCCTATCACGGAAATATTGGATGAGATCGGGTTAGATGGCAAAGTGAGTCAGGCGGTGAAGGTGACAGGGGCGGTGGCGATGGTAACGGCCGTTCTCTTTGGCCTTCTCCGTTCCCGTAAATAGTTGCCCGGTGCGACGCACTTTTGGGAAGTGCGTCGCACCTCTTTCCCCGAGAGTGCCTGCTCAAATAAACGTCTGTAATGGACTATAAAAGTGCGAAAGTTGGTCTTTCGCCCGGATAAGTTTGCCTGAAAATCGTTAGCCTAACTGGAAACGATCCACCTGTGGGTTCGTGAAAGCCCAATTGCAGGGCACGTCGGCCAGGTTGCAGGCGAAGTTGGCTGAGCATTTGCGGGCAATGACACGGAAAGGTTCGGTGTCTGGCAGCATATCTGCGGCATAGACACGTTGTTCCATGATGCTGGCTTCTTGTCCGATTAACTCGCACCATTTCTTTTCAACAATGATCCATTTGGTTGTGGTCATTTTTGCCTCCGATTGGGTCGGCTGCCGTCTGAAGGCCGGGACGATTAGGCGTTGGCGACGTGCCGAGTGGGTAATACCAGGATGTGTTAAGGATAGCCAGTGTCAGGGGCGTCTGACAGTGCCTATTGTCACGTGATGGGGGGATGATGATCACCTTGTCGGTATGACGGCGACAGGCGTTTTTGCCCTTTATGCCATGCCGTATGGTGACGTTCGCCTGAAAAAATGGGTGACATATGGCATTGGAAACGGCCGTTTCCTGTGCCACAATTCGGTAGCCTGCCAGTCATTTGTCGGCAAGCGGTGAACTTATGCACGAACTACCAATTGCGGAAAACATTCTGAACATCGCCGTAGAACATGCCGAGCGCGC
>CALFEW010000792.1 GCA_937958365.1 uncultured Chloroflexota bacterium
GGCGGGTCTGGGGTATACCGTTTTGCGAGCGGAAAACGGGGTGGAAGCGCTGGAGATGTTGCTGCATCATCACACGGCCGTTGACCTGCTGCTAACCGACCTGGTGATGCCGGGAATGGGCGGGCTGGATTTGTATCGCGCCAGTCGCCGGCAATACCCGGAACTGCCTCTGCTGGTGATGACCGGCTATCCACCGGTCGAAGGTGATTCTGAACTAACCGGCATGGCCTGGATTATGAAACCGTTCGATACCACGCAGCTGGCCGGCAAGATTCGCGCACTATTGAACGCGCCTTGAGTGTAGGCCGGTTAATAGTGACTGCCAGCGGGCAGGAGGCGCAGGGTGATGATTTGAAACGGCCGTACCACCAGCCGTACTTCATCCTCGTCCACCGCTAATTCTTCCTGATTTTCTTCCAGCAAATTGGTGCGCCAGACTGCCGCCAACGGGAAACCGGCGCGCAGCGTCACCGGGCCGCGCCGCCGCTGGCTCTCATACAGGCGTACAATCAGACCACGGCCGTCTTCCGCCTGCTTGATGGTTTCGATGACGACGTTATCTTGAGAAGCAGAGATGAACGACGCAGGGATGCCGATGGGCGATTGTTCGCTCGCGTCTGACGATTTTGTGCCTGGGCGATGAAAAGCAAATGGCGGATTGTTGAGCGCGTAAGCCTGGGCGATGGTGGCGGTAGACAAACGGCCGTCATGGGGCAGCAGACTATAACGAAACTCGTGCTCACCCTGGTCGGCCAGGGGATCGGGCAGGGTGGCGCTGCGCAGCAAGCTCAGTCGCATGATCGCGCCACCGGGTGCGGCGTCCTGGATGTCGTGGCCGTATTTGCAATCGTTGAGCAGGCTGACGCCGTAGTCACCCTCGCTTACGTCCACCCATTTTTGTGCGGCCGTTTCAAACCGCGCCCAATCCCAACTGGTATTGCGGTGAGACGGCCGTTCCACATGCCCCCACTGCACCTCGTAGGTGGCGGTGGGCGTCAGCACATCCACCGGAAAGGCGACTTTGAGCAGAATGTGTTTCTCCTGCCACTCTATGCGCGTCTCAAAGTCCAGACGGCGGCTGAAGTGGCACAAAGAAATGCGTTGGGTATAGCGGCTGTGCAACATGCGCCGCCGGATTTCCAGCGTCGCCCGCAGCGGTCCATCTTCGACCACCGTGATAGATTCGGCCGGTTCCGCGAGCCATACCTTGTCATCATAATAGATTTCAATGTCCCAGGCATCCCACGCTTTGGGCCGGTCCTCAAAGGCCAAAAACTGGTTGGCGACTGCTCCCGGCGGCAGGACATCTCGCGCAAATTCTTTGTCGTAGATGCGCACGATGTCACCGGCGTCGTTTAGCTCTACCCGCAAAAAATCGTTTTCCAGATGGCGCGGGGATACGTCTAAATCGTGCAGTTGAAAGCCACGGCCGTTCAGCGGCAGGATCGAGTAAGGGGGGAGTTCGTCTGCATGGATCAAAAACCCACCTTCTGTGGGTTGAGACCCATAGGGCGGTTCCAGGTGGAAGCTGTTGGGGATGAAAACGAGTGTCCGCAAAGGATGGCTGTTGGGGTTGATGAGCAGGGTGGGGGAATGGATGGCGTGGGAAACGGCCGTTAACGCCTCGCCAATCACTCCCTCCGCCAACTGCCGCACTTCCGCGTACTGCGCCTGCGATTCCACGTAAACCGGCGTGATGCTCGTGCCGGGGATGATGTCGTGAAACTGATTCAGGCAGACGAGTTCCCAGGCGCGACCGATTTGGGCTGTCGGATTGGGGCTTGCGGAATTTTTGCACACGACGGCCGTATAAGCAGCCACGAATTCGGCGTTGTGCAGCAAAAACTCGCTCTTGCGGTTGGCCCGTTTGTTGCGGGATTGGGTGGTATAGGTTCCACGATGGTATTCCAGGTACAGTTCGCCTTTCCAGATCGGCAGTTGGTCGCCGCTGTTGGCCTCCAGAGCGCGGAAAAAATCAATCGCTTTGGCGTGGCGGATGCGCGGCGTGGCCGGAAAATCGCCCATCTCCCGAATGTTTTCCAGCATATCGCGGGTGGGGCCACCACCGCCATCGCCGTAACCAAACGCCATCAACAAATCCTGCGATTGCTCCTTTTGCTGGAAGTTTGTCCAGGTACTCAACGTTTCCGCCGGGTTGGCTTTGGCGTTATAGGTGGCGATGAAATGATCGCCGGTCTCTTTGGTGGGGCTGAAGTGCGTGAGTACGCGCGTTCCGTCCAGCCCCTGCCACCAGAAGGAGTCGTAGGGCATACGGTTATATTGGCTCCAGCCAATTTTGATGGTGAAGAAATAGTCCAGGCCCGCTTCTTTGATGAGTTG
>CALFEW010000793.1 GCA_937958365.1 uncultured Chloroflexota bacterium
GCCCGGCCACGGTGGCCTGTTCCGCGCGGGCCAGCGCCCCGGCAATGGCCAGGGGGATAAAGTCCACGCCATCGGCGACCCAACCGCGCCGCGCCAGATAAATGCTGGAACGGCCGTAACCACAGCCCAAATCCAACATCCGCCCCGCTGGCATCTGATCCGCCATCTCAATCACCTCTGGCGGCGGCAGTTCATCATCCCAGGGGACTCTGCCTTCTTCGTAACGTTCCTTTAAGCGGTTGAATACTTCATCTTCGGCCATCATTCTCTCCTTACCAGACGTACAAGTTTAGCACGGCAACGGCCGTTCCTCTACCTCTCTCCCGACATCCTTGTTACAATGGCTTCATGGACACCCAAACAAATCCCCCACTCATCGTCGCTTTTGTCGCCGACCTGATGTTTACTACCCGCATTGCCAACGTGGCGCAAGCCCTGGGGTATCAACTCATGTGGATTGGTGACGTCAGCGCCATCGCCGATGGCGACCTCACCGGATATACGGCCGTCACCGCTCCCGAATCGCCCGGCGAACCCTTACACGGCCAGGCCGGTCAGCTCTTTGAAAAACTCACCGCCTGGCAGCCGGCTTTGCTCCTGTTTGACCTGAACAACGACGCCATCCCGTGGGCGCGCTGGATCGCCCTGCTCAAATCTTCGCCGGCCACCCGCCGCCTGCCCATCCTCTGTTTTGGTTCTCACATGGACGTGACGGCGACCCAAACGGCCCGCAGCGCCGGCGCCGACATCGTCGTGGCCCGCTCCCGGTTTACCGCCGAGATGGGCGAATTGTTTGCGAGATACGGCCGTATTCCCGACACACACGCCCTGGCCGAAACCTGCGCCCAACCCCTGACCGATCTGGCCCGCCGCGGTATCGCCCTGTTCAACGAAGGCGCTTACTACAAATGCCACGACGACCTGGAAGAAGCCTGGCGGCAAGACGATACGCCCGGCCGTGATCTGTATCAGGGTATTTTGCAGGTAGGCATCGCCTTGTACCAGGTGGAACGTGGGAATTATCGTGGCGCCGTCAAAATGCTCTTGCGTGTACGCCAATGGCTGGAACCCTTGCCGGCCGTTTGCCGGGGGGTCAACGTTGCCCGCCTGCGAACCAATGTAGAGAGTTATTATACGGCCGTTACCACCCTCGGCCCGAACGCTATCAGCCAATTCGATTGGTCCCTGGTAGAACCGGTAGAACTGACAGAATAGTATTCCGTGAACCGTGTTCCGTAAACCGTAGGCGTTATTCACCAAAGATAGCGCCCACCAATCACGGCTTACGGATTACGGATTACGGATTACGAACTACCGCGCCGCTCTCACACGCCGGACCCATTTCACAGTTTCTACTGCCGCGAAAACGATGGTGCTGAGTACCAGGCTGATCGCCAGGTCCTTCGCCGACAGCGGGACAGTCTTGAAAATCTTTTGCAAAGGCGTCACATAGATTAGCGCCATTTGCAGGGCGAACGTCGCCACGACCGCCACAATCATCATGCGGTTGCCAAAAAAACCGATGCGGAACACCGAATCCACGTTCGAGCGAATCGCTAAAGCGTTCCCCATTTGCGCCAGGGTCAACGTCGTAAAGACCATCGTCTGCCAGGTGTCCCCTTCGGGCAACGAAACGCCGGGGATGTAATAAAAGAAGCCGGTCAGCAGCGAAACCAGCCCCATAAGGATACCCACCCAAACGATGTCCAGGCCCAATCCCCGGCCAAAAATGTTCTCTTTGGGGTGGAACGGTTTCCGCTCCATGATACCTCGTTCCCCTTTTTCAATCGCCAGAGCCAGCCCAGGCACGCCATCCGTCACCAGATTGATCCACAAAATTTGCAGCGGAACCAGCGGCAGCGGCATTCCCAGGAAAGGCGCTGCCAGCATCACGATCAGTTCGCCGGTATTGCTGGAGAGCGTGTAGCGAATAAACTTGCGGATGTTGTCGAAGATAATGCGTCCTTCTTCAACGGCCGCCACAATCGTGGCAAAATTATCGTCCAGCAGCACCATGTCGGCCGCTTCTTTGGAAACATCGGTGCCGGTAATGCCCATCGCCACGCCAATTTCCGACTTTTTCAGCGCTGGCGCATCGTTCACGCCATCCCCGGTCATGGCGACGATGTGCCCTTTGTCTTGCAAGGCCTTAACGATGTTCAGCTTATGCTCCGGCGAAACACGGGCATAAACCGATACATCTTCGACCATATCTTCCAATTCTTGCAGACTGAGTTCAGCCAATTGATGGCCGGTGATGTAATTATCGTTATCCGTAATATCCAGGTTTTGGGCGATGTGCAGCGCAGTCAGCGGGTGGTCACCGGTAATCATGACCGGACGAATGCCGGCGCGCCATGCCGTTTGTACGGCGCTTTTGACTTCCGGCCGTGGCGGATCAATCATGGCGATCAGGCCGACGAAAATCATATCGGCTTCAACATCTTCCTCGCGCACAAATTCGCTGGAGTCTAAGGGGCGGAAGGCGACGCCCAACACACGCTGCCCTTTCTGGGCATAGCCGGAATTAGCGGCCAGAATGCGCTCGCGTATTTCCGGGTCCAACGGCACGATTGTGTTTAGCTCGCCTTCCCACAAGTAGTTGGAAACTTCAAGCAAACTATCCACGCCTCCTTTAGCAAAAGCGACGTAAGGCGAACGGAACTCGATACCGGTTCCTTCAGGAATCGTGCCTTGCACGCGATGAATGGTGGTCATGCGTTTGCGTTCAGACGTGAAGGGGACTTCGGCTTCTCGGGGCCATACGGCTTCCAACTGCTCTTTTTCATAGCCGATTTGGGCGGCAGCCACAACCAGCGCGCCTTCGGTGGGGTCGCCGATGGTCCGTTGGACGCCATCTTCTTGCTGGATGACAGCATCATTGCATAAAGCGCTGGCCTTGATGAGCAGGCTCAGGGTGCGATTTTGGGGTGTGGCGGTGGGGTGTAGTTCGGCGTGCAGAATCGCGCCACGTTTGTCTACCAGGGCTTCCATCTCCTGGGTGTGGCCGGCGACATCCAGCGCAGTGACCGTCATGCGGTTTTGGGTGAGCGTGCCGGTTTTGTCGGAACAGATGACGGTGACAGAGCCGAGGGTTTCGACGGCCGGTAGTTTGCGGATGAGGGCGTTACGCTTCAGCATTCGCTGCGAGCCTAAAGCCAGCGTCACGGAAACGACGGCCGGTAGCCCTTCTGGCACAACGGCGACGGCCATGCTGATCGCTGTCAGCACCAGGACCTGCCAATTTTCGCCGCGCAGCAGCCCCAACACAATGACGATGGCAATGATGGCCAGCGACACCCAGCCCAGGCTGATGCCCAATTGGGCCAGGCGGCGCTGCAAGGGGGTTTGTTCTTGTTTGACGCTTTGGATGAGGTCGGCGATGTTGCCTAGTTCGGTTTTCATGCCGGTGTCGGTGATCACGGCCGTTCCCCGACCATAAGAGATCACCGTCCCCATAAAGATCATGTTGCGCCGGTCGCCAATGGCTTTATCCGATCCTGGCAGCGGGTCGGCCGTTTTGGTTACGGCTTCGGACTCACCGGTGAGGGCGGCTTCTTCAATTTTGAGGTTGATGCTGGTGAGCAAACGGCCGTCGGCCGGAATCAGATTACCCGCTTCCAACATGACCACATCGCCAGGAACCAGTTCACGGGCCGAGATTTCTTCGATACGGCCGTCGCGCCGCACCTTCACCGTCGGCACAGCCAGCTTCTTCAGCGCCGCCACCGCCTGCTCCGCCCGGTACTCCTGCGAAAAGCCGATGACCGCATTGATCACCACAATCGCCATGATCACAATCACGTCCACATATTCCTGCAAGACCAGCGACACCAGCGCCGCAATAAACAGGATCACGACCATCACATCTTTAAACTGGTCCAACAAAATCAGCCAGGGACTTTTTGTTCCCCGGTCAATCAGTTCATTTAAGCCATACTGGCTCAGGCGCTCTTGCGCCTCGGCCTTAGACAGACCATCGTTCGCTGATGTCTGCAACTCTTTTGCTACGGCTTCAACGTCCAATTTGTACCAATCGCTCATGAATGAACCCTTCCCATTTTCGAGTACACGTGGCTGCGTGCGCCAATTGTTGACGATAATATGTGTCAGCCAAGTATATCAAGGACGACAAAACAAACCAGACGCCCAAACCAAAGCCCCCTTTGGAGGTGCAGAACCTCTGAGACGTTGGTGAAAGGTTGTATAATCGGCTTCATCAATTTCTGGAGGCTAATCACCATATGAGTAATCTGTACGTTCCTGAACGGGCCATGTTTATCTACGCCCACCCCGACGACATTGAATTTGGCGTGGCCGGCACGGCCGCTTTATGGGCCAAACGTGGCTGCGAAGTGACCTACGTCGTGCTGACCGATGGCAACGTAGGCAGCCACGAGGCCGACATGACGGCCGAAAAACTGGCCGAAATCCGCCGCACCGAACAAACGGCCGCTGCCAAAGTAGCCGGCGCCACCTGCCTGTTCCTGGGCGAACACGACGGCTTGCTGCAACCCACCCTGGAACTGCGCAAAAAATTGGTCCGTCTGATTCGCCAATATCGCCCCAACGCCGTCGTCTGCGGCGACCCCAGCGTCTACTTCCCCAGCGAGGATTACATCAACCATCCCGATCATCGCGCCGCCGGCCAGTTAGCCATAGACGCCGTCTTCCCGGCGGCCGAAATGCATCTGCTCTACCCGGATTTGGACGCCGAAGGATTACTGCCGCACAAGGTAAATTACGTCTACGTTTCCTGGCCGTCGCAAAAACCAAACTATTTTGTTGACATCAGCGAAACGATTGAGTTAAAGATTGCGGCGCTGCGGCAGCACGCCAGCCAGTTGGGCGATTGGGACCCCAGCCCGCGCATCAAAGAATGGAACGCGGAAACAGGCAAACGGGTCGGCTTTCAATATGCCGAGAGTTATTACCGCATCTCCTTGAAACCAGTGGAAGCGCCAACCGAAGAAACGCCGGCCTGAAAGGGTGGCGTCTGCCCTGGTAATCCGTATTCCGTATTCCGTAATCCGTATTCCGAGAACGCTGCCTCCGGCAAACGCCATCAGATTTCGGCACACGGAATACGGCACACGGAATACGGCACACAGAATACGGAATACGGAACACGGAACACGGCACACGGCACACGGATACCAGGCCAAACCATCGAACTATTGCGCGGCTTCCTGGCACTCCTTATAATCCCAGGCATGGCAGCACAGACGTTAATCACCCCGGACGTCCACGAAGAGACCGAGCAGGTAGAAGCATTAGAACCACCATATCGCGTTCTCATCCACAATGACGAAGTCACGCCGTATGACTTCGTCGTCCTCATCCTGCAAAAAATCTTCCAACTAACTTCTCTGGAAGCCGAACACGTCACCTTCGTAGCGCACATGTCTGGCATGGCGTACGTCGCCACGTTACCACGCGCCGAAGCGCAAAAACGGGTGGGGAAAGCCCAATTTGCCGCCAATCTGGAAGGGTATCCTCTTCAATTTACCATTGAACCGGAGTAGCAGAGCCAATCTATCAACATCCATCAGCCATGCAGAGACCAGAATCCCACCTCTGCGCCTCTGCGTCTCTGCATCAAGTCATTTTTTTAGGAGAGTCATGTCATGAAATTCAGTTTAAACGGCGCCGGTCCCAAAGGCCAGGCCATCATCCAACGAGATCTGGCGAGTTTGTCGCCCTCTTTCACCCGCGAATACGCCCTGGTCGTGGACCATGCCCAGGGTTCCGAAGTCTGGGACGTAGACGGCCGTCGTTATCTGGACTTCATGGCCGGGGTTGCCGTCCACAACGTCGGCCACCGGCATCCGGCCGTTGTGCAGGCCGTACAGGAGCAGGTAGACAAATTCTGGCACATCTGCCTGAGCGACTTCTTTTATCCCCAGGCCGTAGACCTGGCCGAAAAACTGCAAAACATCGCCCCCATGCCCGACACCCTGGTCTATCTGGCAAACTCCGGCACTGAAGCCGTCGAATCGGCCATTAAGCTGGCGATGTACAAAACCGGGCGTTCCAAATTTATCGGTTTCCTTGGGGCGTTTCACGGCCGTACCCTCGGCTCCCTTTCCTTCACGGCCAGCAAAGCTGTGCAGCGCGAAAGCTACAAACCCGGCGTCTACGTCCATCACCTGCCCTACCCCAACGATTATCGGCCGCTGCTGACCACCACACCCGGCCAGAACGCCGGTGATGCCATCCTTGACTACCTGGAAGAACATGTCTTCCACAGCCTGCTCGAACCGGAAGACGTCGCCGGGATATTAATTGAACCCATCCAGGGCGAAGGCGGCTACATCGTGCCCTCACCCGGCTTCCTCACCCGCCTGCGGTCCATTTGCGATGAGTATGGCATCCTGCTCATTGTGGACGAAATCCAGAGTGGCGCCGGCCGCACCGGCAAATGGTGGGCCATTGAGTATGAAGGCGTAGAGCCGGACATCGTCTGCTTCGCCAAGGGCGTGGGCAGCGGCCTGCCCATCGGTGGCATTATCGCCCGCAGAGAACATATGATCTGGGGTCCAGGTTCCCACGGCAGCACGTTTGGCGGCAATCCGGTGGCCGCTGCCGCTGCCCTGGCTACCTTAAACGTCATCCAAGAAGAAGGTTTGTTGGCACAGGCCACGGCCACCGGCGACATCTTTATGGCCGCCCTGCGCGAAATGCAAGAGCGCCATCCCAGCATTGGCGACGTACGCGGCCGCGGCTTGATGATTGGCGTCGAATTTGTCCAGGATCGCCAAACGAAGGAACGCGCCGTAGACCTGCGCAATACCATCATCCAGGACGCTTTTGAAGAAGGATTGCTGATCATCCCATGCGGCCGTAATGCCATCCGCTTCACGCCCGCGCTGAACATCTCCCCTGCCATGGTCGCTGAAGGGCTGCAAATCTTTGAGAAGTCACTCGCCAAAGCCGAACAGCTCCACCTGCCCCGCCTGGCCAAAGTATAATCTGGTGTCAGGTTATTAGGGCTTGTAAAAGAATAAGTTCCGCCAAGACCTGGCAGGTTTCAAAAAACCTGTCAGGTTTAAGCTGGGAAGTTATTTTTTGGGCATGGTTCATTCTCTATAAAATC
>CALFEW010000794.1 GCA_937958365.1 uncultured Chloroflexota bacterium
CTGGAGCGGTTTGGGCAGTGTTTGATTGTCGGGCAGTTGGGCGAAGGTTCTAACGTGGGGAAAGCGCTGGGCGTATCGCCAGAACTGCCGGGGCGCTTGTTGGGGCAAGCAGGCATTGACCTGGTGCTGGTGGAAGCGGATGGCTCGCGCATGAAGCCTATCAAAGCGCCCGCCGACCACGAACCGGTGATTCCAGCGGAGACGACGCTGGTGGTCCCGGTAGTGGGCATTGATGCCCTGGCAGGGCCGTTGGATGAAGTAGCGCACCGACCGGAACGGGTGCGGGAGTTAATTGTCAATAGTCAACGATCAATGGTCAATGGTCAACTGACGGCCGTTGGCGTTGCCCGCCTTTTGGTTCATTCGCAGGGTGGGTTGAAAGGCGCGCCGGAGGGGGCGCGAATTGTGCCGTTGATCAATAAGGTGGAAACGGCCGTGCAGTTTGCCGCCGCCCGCGAGATTGCTCACCTGGCGCTGCACGAATCAAGGATTGAGCAGGTGGTTATTGGCGCAGTGCGGACCGATTTGCCGGTGCGGGCGGTGGTGCGTCGGGTCACGGCCGTGATTCTGGCGGCCGGTTCATCGCGGCGCATGGGCCAGACCAAGCAGTTGTTGCCCTGGGGCGACACCACGGTGTTGGGGCAGGTGATTCGCCAGGCGCAGGCAACGGCCGTCACCCACATCCTCGTCGTCTCCGGCCATGAGGCGGCGGCGGTGGTCGCCATCGCCCAGGCGGAAGGCGTGGACACGGTACACAATCCCGATTATGCGGAAGGGGAGATGCTGTCGTCGTTACAAACGGCCGTGCGCGCTTTGCCGGACAGTGTGGGGGCGGTGCTGGTCATGTTGGCCGACCAGCCCCTGGTGACGCCGGAGGTCATCGGCCAGATTTTGGATGCCTACGAACGCCAGCCTTATGGTCTGGTCGCGCCCACTTATGAAGAGCAGCGCGGCAATCCTGTGCTGATAGATCGGCGCTATTTTGCCGACCTGCTGGCTTTGCCCGCTGGCGCAGCGCCGCGCCACCTGCTGCGCCAGCACCCCGATGACGTGCTGCTGCTCCCCGTCAATTCCCCCGGCGTCCTCATTGATCTGGACGACCCGCAGGCGTATGAAGAGTGGAAGAAGTAGAGAAATAATGGGGAGTGGGGAGTTGATAGTGCGAAGTGAGGCGTAAAATGATATTCGTCTAGTCGCCAACTCCCAACTATCAACTCCCAACTATCAACTACCCCACAATTCCGGCCCATTTTACCGGGGCGGCGTATTGTGGTCTTTGGTTGTTGATGGGGCCGCGTGGGGCGCCGACGCCGGGAAGTTCTATCTCGCGGGGCAGGCGCAGGCCGATGGGCGCGCCGCCGGGCAAGGCCGCCATGATGGCTTCCAGGGCGTTGACGGTGAACTGGGTTTGCAGCCAGTAGCGCGTGCCCCAGGAGCCAGCATATTGACCGAGCCAGCTAACGTTGTCCAGGTTGAGGCGATGCACCCATTCGTCGTGGTCAATGGTACGGCCGTCGCCCGTGGCGTAATCAAACAGGTCGTAAATCTGCATGAGGGGATGGGTATTGGCGCTAGGGTAGGTCGCATGTGATCCGGCCCCGACAAAACCAACCGGGTGAGTTCCGACACGGGTGACGTCAGGGTCCTCCCACCGTTTGGTCTGGCGGGATTCGTGGTCGGCGAAGGTGACGTGGCTGGGTGGTTCTTCGGGACGGCCGTTCTTATTCAGCCGGAAGAACACCATCATACATTCCCAATCCCCTTCGTGGTCGTTGAGGCCGGCAAAGCTGTGGCCCCAATCGTTGTAAGCGTAAAAGAACCAGTATTGCAGGCAGAGGTAACGGCCGTCTTTGATCTGACGGTAATAATAGGTCAGGGCCGGTTTGTGAACCGGGTCCTGGTAGCGGGCCAGGGCGTCTTGCTGGGTTTCCGTGGGCAGGATCAGGCGCGGGAGTTCTTTGGCTCCGGCGCTGGCAACCTGCTCTTCCAAAATGGGGGTGATCAGCGAGTTCCACCAAAACATCTGCGCGGCCTCGTTGTTTTTGGGCGAAAACCAACTGTACGCTTTTTGCGCCAGCGTTTCCGTCAGGCTGGTGCGCTGTTCGGCGGCCCAGCGGTAGATCATTTCCAGGGCGCTGTGGCTCCAATCGGCCACCAGGTCTTGGGCGAACAGGGGACCAGCGGTAACGGTGCGTAAGAAGATTTCGGAGGAACGGCCGTGTTTCTGCAAATGGGCCGGCGTTACCTGCCCGGCAGACACGATGGGGTTGGCGGCGCCTTTGGCATAGAGGCTGCTGCGATGCAGCAGGTCATCGGCGCGCATCGGGAAGAAATTTTCGCCTTTGGTAAAGCGTAGAATAGGGGCGTATTTAACATGTAAATCGCTCATGTTTTGTCTCTTTTGTTTTAGATTGTTTGCCTTGATTGGGGTTTATCTTGCTGCAAAGATAACATACAGCAAACGGCCGTGTCAAATTCAGGACTGATTCTATCACCAATCCTGTGGAATTTGTAGGGGCAAAACGAGAGGATGAAAGGTCTGTCAATGACCGGCGCTTTATCCGGCGCAAATCTCACTGCTTGCGCCTTGTCGTTGGGCTTTTTAACTGCCCGTGACGAAAGGCAGCCAGACTTGAGGCGTGACCGGTGGGGCCAGAATGTAAGAATCCAGCCACGTCGTAAAATTCGCCAGTTGGGTATACACACCGTAACGATAAGCCTGCGCGCACCCTTCGCCCCAGCTTACGATGCCTATTTGTACCCAACTCGTCCCATCGTCCTGAGGAATCATCAGGGGGCCGCCGCTGTCGCCTTTGCAAGAATCTTCACCGCCCTGGTCATAACCGGCGCAGAGCATGTTGAGAGTGACAACGCCGTTGTAGACCTGGGGACTGTTGCAGAAGTCGTGTTCTACAACCGGCAACTGCGCTTCCTGCAACGTTTCGGGGTATACGGGATTGGCGATGTTGGTATTGCCCCAGCCTGTTACAGTAGCCATGCTGCCGGGGTAAATCATGTTCTGAACCATTTCTGGGGTGGCTACGTGGATGGGTTGTTGCACAGACGGCCGTACCAGATGCAGCAGCGCCAGGTCAGAATCCAGGGTATCTTCATCATAGTCTGGATGGGTAATAATCTCCCGCACGGCGATGCGCTCACCTTCATCGGTCGTGAGGTTGTGTCTGCCTAAAACGACATCTATCTGATTTGGCGCAAGATTGTGCGTGCAGTGCGCGGCCGTTAACACCCATTCCGGCGCTACCAACGTTGCGCCGCAGAATTGTCCGTAGTAAGCATTGCTCATAGGCGCATACACCAGGGCGGCCATCCAGGGCCATACGCCGGGCTGAGATTCCTGGCCGCCAATGACTTGCGGCGCATCGGCCTCCGCCAGGACGTTGGCGCTTGACCAACCGCCAAACAGCGCCACAGCCGTCAACAACAGGACAAATATGTAAACCATAACAGATTTGTGTTGTTTGGACTGCTTTATCTGCGCGTGCATGTTATATTTCTACTTCAACTTAGTATAAGATTCTTGATGCAACCATGACTAGCGTACTATTTTTTGCTGACATTGTCTATTAAGTGATTTTCATTTCATGTGTTTACCGGCGACCCCTATCGGAGCTTCTCCTCTGGTGAGCATTGTCATCGCTAACTGGAACGGCCGTTCCTGGCTGGCTCAATGTTTGCCCACGTTGCAACGACAAACGTTCACCGATTTCGAGATCATCATTGTGGACAACGGCTCCACTGATGGCTCGGTGGCCTGGCTGACCGACAATTGGCCAGACGTGCGATTAATTCCTCTGAAAATGAACCTCGGGTTTGCCGCGGCCAACAACGTGGGGATGCGCGCCGCTCGTGGCCGGTTCATCGTTACCCTGAACAACGACACCCTGGCTGAACCGGATTGGCTGGCGGCGATGGTAACGGCCGTTACCGCCCCGGACGTAGGCATGGTCGCCGCCAAAATCCTCGTCTGGAACAACCCGGATGTCCTGGATTCCACCGGCATCGAGGTGGACGTTACCGGCACAGCCTGGAACCGGGGCGATGGGCTGCCGGCCGACACGCTTTTTCCCGCCGACGTATTTGGCCCGTCTGGGGCAGCGGCGTTGTATCGGCGCGAGATGCTGGCGCAGATTGGCCTGTTCGATGAAGATTTTTTTGCCTATTACGAAGACGTGGACCTGGCCTGGCGGGCGCGCCGGGCAGGTTGGCGCTGTGTTTACGCGGCCGAGGCGCAGATCAACCATTGGCACTCGGCCACTGGCGGGCAAAATCTGCCGCTGAAAGCGTTCTTTTTGGGTCGTAACCGGGTCTGGTGTTTGCTGAAGAACTATGCCTGGCCGACGCTGCTGTGGACTGCGCCATTACTGCTGTTTTACGACACGCTGGCCGGTGTGGCTCAATCGCTGCGACTGCGGGATATTGCGCCGCTGCACGGCCGTTGGCAAGCCTGGCTCACGGCGCGCCGCATGTGGCGCAAACGAATCCCTGAGGCGCATTCAGTCTCCCTGCATCCGCCGCAACTGCTCCAACTGCCTGGGCGGTTCCTACGCTCCTCCTCTCGTTCCCCTCTGCGCCCTACCTCAAACGGGCCCAACTGAGATATAATGCCTGCCGGCTGGCTTCCGGTCAGTCAGTAATTATGTCGAAAAATGTTATGTCATCTAAAACAGACCATCTACAAAGCCCCTCAGGCTCACCCGACCTGTTTGATACCGCCGATTGGGATAACTGGCAAAGCAAACTCCATGAACTGGTTCGCTATCGCTTCCTGCTAAAAAACCTGGTTGTCCGTGATGTCAAAGTGCGCTACAAAAATTCGCTGCTGGGCATCTTGTGGAGCCTGCTCAATCCGCTGCTGATGATGCTGGTGTATACCCTTCTGTTCACCATCCTCATTCCCAACAACAACATCCGCCTGTTCCCTATCTTTATTCTGGTTGGGCTGATTCCCTGGAACTTCTTCACGGGCACGCTGATGACCGGCACAAACTCCGTCGTCGGCAATACGTCACTGGTGAAAAAGGTTTATTTTCCCCGCATTTTGCTGCCCACCTCTTCTTTATTGTCCCAATTGGTGAACTTTTTGCTGGCGTTTATCGTGCTGATCGTTTTCTTGTTTATTTCCGGGATTGGCCTGACCGTTCATGCCCTGTGGGTTCCGGTGCTGCTGCTGACGCAAATGATTTTTATGCAGGGCATCATCATGATCCTGGGAGCAATTCAGGTTTTTTACCGGGACGTGATGATGATTTTGGACGTAGCGCTGTTGGCCTGGTTCTTTTTGACGCCTGTTTTCTACCCGTTTGAAAGTCTGGGGACCACGGCAACGATATTAAACGTGACGTTTGAACCGGCGGTGATCATGCGCTGGTTGAACCCCATGGCCTCGATTATTGATGGCTATCGCACGGTGTTGTGGGGCACGTTGGGCAGCGACGGACCGGGCAGTATGGACCCGGCGTATTTGCTGCGAACGTTGATAACGGCCGTCATCACCTTCCTCATTGGCTACTGGATATTTAATCGCCTGGAACACTTGTTTGGCGAAAAATTGTAACTCACGTATGCTAAACCGCTCCATCATTCGTTTTTTGCCTTTTGTTATCATCATTTTTCTGCTGGGCGCGGCTCTGTCTGCCTGCGCTGGGGCTGACCAACCGGTCGAGGCAACCCCGACTGCTGCCTCATTGGCTGTGGTCAAACGGCCGTCGGCCACCCCAACCGCCTCCCCAGAACCCACGGACACACAACCACCGCCCACAGACCCACCGCCCACGGGGCCAGTGGCCGCCACCGACGAAGAACCCGCCGCCACGCCTATCCCATCCGCCACAGCCACCCCGCAGCCCCCCGCATCGCCTACCAGCCGGCCGCAGCTAGACCCCACCCTGGACGCCACAGCGGCCGTTGGCACCCTGCGTGAAGGCGTACCCACCCCGGCGACGGCTATCCCAACGGCCGTGCCCACCTTCGAAGTTCCTCGCGGCACCACCAACATCCTGCTCCTCGGCGCAGACGATCCCATCGGCGACGAAAGCAGCGGCCGTACCGACACCCTCATCATCGTCACCATCAACCCCGACGGCCCCACCGCCTCCATGATCTCCCTGCCCCGCGACCTCTACGTCTACATCCCCGGTTTCACCATGAGCCGCATCAACACCGCCCTGGCCCACGGCGACACCATCAACTACCCTGGCGGCGGTATCGGCCTGCTCAAACAGACCATCCTCTACAACTTCGGCATCCCCATCCACTACTACGCCCAGGTAGACTTCCAGGGCTTCCAGAACATCGTAGACGCCATCGGTGGCGTGGACCTGGCCGTAAGCTGCGAACGCACCGACTGGCGGCTGATTTCCCCCGAACTCGATCCCTTACTCGAAGAAAACTGGGAAGTCTTCACCCTGCCACCCGGCGTCCACCACATGGATGGCGACCTGGCCCTCTGGTATGCCCGCTCGCGCCTGCTAGACCCCCTCTCCGACTGGGGGCGCAGCCGTCGCCAGCAGCAGCTTTTACGCGCCATGTTCAACCAGGGCCTCGAACTCAACCTCTTCTCCGAACTGCCCACGCTGTGGAACACCTACAAAGATACCGTCGAAACAGACCTCGACCTGGGCCGAATGTTGCAACTAGCCACCCTGGCCCCCGCCATCCGGGAAAACGGCGTGCAAAACCTTTACCTGGCCGGCAAAACGCAGTCCTGGATGACGCCTGGCGGCGCGGCCGTGCAGCTACCCGTCTGGGAAGGACGCGGCATGATGCGCGACGCCTTCCAGAGACTTTTCCGTCCCCCGGACCTCAACCGCGCCACACGCCCTCCCATCTTTGTGGAAATCGTCAACGCCACCGACAACCCCGACATGGCTGTCCTGGCCGCCGATAATCTGGCCTGGCATGGCTTTGTGCCCATTATCGGCCCGGCCAAACCGCAGCCGGACGTTGCCACCCATCTCAGCTACTACAAACCCAACTTCAAAGAATCCTACGATTGGCTGATCAGTTGGATTTTTGACGTAAATCAAGGCGAAATTGAACTCGCCACAGACCCGAATTACGAATATGATTATCGCGTCGTCATTGGCGACGATTACAACCCTTGCCGGCCACAGCTTTATACGCCTGAAGCGTTTGAGCAATAAGATGGTTTGTCAGGTGGTTGGTTAGTTTGCCGGGGAAGCAACTAACCAACAAGCCAGCAAACCATTGTCCTCCAGGTTAACAAGTCGGGCTGGCCTACGTCCACATTCCAGGAGGCAAACAATTTGAATACAATCAATGATCGCCGCGAAATTCGGGGCTGGATGATGTATGATTGGGCCAATTCGGCCTTCTCAACCACTGTAGGCACCGCCCTGCTTGGCCCCTACATCGCCTCGTTAGCCGAATCCAGCCAGACGCCCCTGTCGTTTTTGGGCACGCAAATTCAGCCGGCGGCCATCTACCCGGCCAGTGTCTCCCTTTCGGTCATTCTGCAAGTTCTCTTCCTCCCTTTGCTGGGAACCATCGCCGACTACACCAACCTGAAAAAGCGGCTGCTGCTGCTTTTTGCCTACATCGGCGCAGCGGCTACCCTCCTTCTCTTCCTGGTACGCGCCGACATGCCGTTTTTGGGGACCAATGGCGCGGTGCTGTTGGGCAGCCTGCTCTTCATCACGGCCAATCTTTCCTTTGGCGCGGCCATCGTCTTTTACAACGCCTACCTGCCTGACATCGCCTCGCCGGACCAACGTGACGCGGTAAGTTCGCGTGGTTGGGCGATGGGCTACCTGGGCGGCGGTTTGCTGCTGCTATTAAACCTGGGACTATTGACGGTGATGGACGACCTGGCCCTGGCGGTACGCATCAGCCTGGCCAGCGCCGGTCTTTGGTGGCTGGTGTTCACTTACCTTTTTCCCCAAAAGCGCCTTATCCGGCGCGAACCGGCCCGCCGCCTGCCCGCTGGCACCAACATGCTCAAGCATGGCGTGCAGCAAGTCTGGCAAACCCTGCGTGAAATGTGGCACATCTATCCCATGACCCTGCGCTATCTGGTAGCTTACCTGATCTACAACGATGGCATCCAGACGGTCATCGTCGTCTCCTCCACG
>CALFEW010000795.1 GCA_937958365.1 uncultured Chloroflexota bacterium
AGCAAAGTGTACGCGCCACCGCAGGGCTGGCGGCGCGTGGCGCGGCAAACGCCGGTCACGGCCGTTGCCGACATCAGCCTGGCCGTGCCGCAAGGGGAACTGTTTGGCCTGCTGGGGCCAAACGGCGCAGGCAAAACCACGCTTACCAAGATGCTTTGCACGCTCATTGTGCCCAGCAGCGGGCGCGGGCTGGTGGTGGGGCATGAATTGCCGGACACCCTGGCGATTCGCGCCGCCGTCGGGTTGGTGGTGTCCGACGAGCGCAGTTTCTTCTGGCGGTTGTCGGCGCGGCGCAACCTGAGCTTTTTCGCGGCCATGCACGGGCTGCACGGCCGTGCAGCCGCCGACCGCGTGGATGAAGTGTTGGCCGACGTGGACTTGCTGGACGTGGCCGAGCGGCGCTTTAGCAATTTTTCCAGCGGGATGCGCCAGCGTTTAGCCATCGCCCGCAGCCTGCTCCACCGGCCGCAGCTTCTCTTTCTTGACGAGCCGAGCCGCAGCCTGGACCCCACAGCCACCAGCCGCCTGCACGATCTCCTGCTGCGCCTGATGGTCGGGCAAGGGCTGACCATTTTTCTTATCACTCACGATCTAGCCGAGGCGGAGAAGTTGTGCGACCGGGTGGCGCTGGTGCATCACGGCCGTATCCAAACCATCGGCCGCCCGGCTGATTTGCGCCGCGAACTGCGGCCACAGCGCTTGTATGTGGTGCAGGTGAGTGATGAGGGGGAAGGGGAAACGGCCGTGCTGCCCGCCTTGCGCGCCATCGTTCCCGATCTAACTATGCCGGAACCGGGTCAGGTTGTGTTTCGGGCAGGGGAGGAGGATGGGCTGTTAACGGCCGTGCTGGACCACCTCCGCCAACGCGCCATCCCCATCCAAACCATCACCGCTACCCCGCCCAGCCTGGAAGAAGTCTTTGCCCACTACACAACAGAGAGCGCGGAACAATGACCCACCAACCAACCATCAAACCCACAAACCTCCTCTGGTCCTTCCTCGCCCGCGACTTCCACACCGAGGTCAGCTACCGGTTGGCGTTTGTCGTGAGCATTGGCGGCATTTTGCTGCGCGCCCTGGTCTTCTTTTTCCTGTCGCAGTTCATCAACGCCATCGCCGGGCCAGAGCTGGATTTGTACAACGGCGACTATTTCTCCTTTGTCATCATCGGCATTGCCCTGGGCGGCTACTTTAGCACCGGGCTAACCGGCTTCGCCGACGCCCTGCGCCAGTCACAAACCACCGGCACGCTGGAGGCGATGATGATGACGCCCGTGCCCGTCTCCTGGATCGTGGTGGGGTCGGCGGCCTGGAGCTACGTCTACACCACGTTTCGGGTGATTGTGTATCTGCTGATTGGCGTGCTGCTGTTGGGATTGGACCTGAGCCGGGCCAATTTCCCGGCGGCGCTGCTGATTTTGCTGCTGTCCATCGTCGCCTTCGCCAGCATCGGCATCCTGACGGCCAGCGTCATCATGGTCATCAAGCGCGGCGAGCCGATCACCGGGCTGTTTGCCAATCTGGCGAATCTGGTGGGCGGGGTGTTTTATCCGGTGGCGATTTTGCCGGGCTGGCTGCAATTGATTGCCGGGCTGCTGCCCATCACCTATGCCATGCGGGCCATGCGCGCTGCTTTGCTGACCGGCGCGTCCTGGGCCGAGTTGGCCGGGGATATGCTGGCGCTGCTGCTGTTTTGTCTGGTCTTGTTTCCGCTGTCGCTGGTGGCCTTCCGCTTTGCCGTTGACCGCGCGCGGGCAGATGGCAGCCTGGCGCATTATTGAGCGAATGGCGGTGAAGATGTCCGTGCTTTGAAACTTCCTCTACCTTGCTTATAATCCACCTTGATTTCACACAAGGAAAATAATTCATGGACGTACAATTTGCCGTCGCCAAAGTCAGTAAATACGCTTCAAGCGAAAGCGGCGATACCCTGGAAATGATCGAACGGCCGCATGGCGGCATCTCCCTGGTGCTGGCCGATGGGCAGCGCAGCGGCAAATCGGCCAAAGCCATCAGCAACGTCGTCGCCCGTAAAGCCATCCAACTGCTGGCCGAAGGCGTGCGCGACGGCGCCGCCGCCCGTGCGGCCCACGACTACCTCTACACCTATCGCGGCGGCAAAGTCAGTTCCACCCTCAACATCCTCTCGGCCGACGCCCGCACCAAGACTTTTGTCATTTCGCGCAACAACGAAGCGCCGGTGATTGTGCGCACGCCGGCCGCCGGCCTGTATCTGCTGGACGAACCGTCGCAAAGCGTGGGTGTGCGCCAGAACACCAAGCCGGTCATCACCGAAATTCCCATCGAAGAAGGCGTGGTTATTGTGGTGTTTACAGATGGCTTGCGGCACGCTGGCAGCCCCAGTGGCAACGTGTTGTACGATCCATTGGCCGCCGTTGGCCGCATGTTGGCCGATGGCATCGCCTCGCCGCGCACCATCGCCGACACGCTGTTGGAAGAGGCCCTGGCCATTGAAAACGGCCGTCCCAAAGACGACATCAGTGTGTTGGTAACGGCCGTACTCCCCCACGCCCACAACGACGTCCGGCGGCTGGAAGTCCACATGCCGCTAAACTAACTATGCCCGACCCCTACCCTGAGTCCCCGCGAATTGCCCTGGTTGGTCCGTGCGCCGCCGGCAAAAGCACCCTGGGCAAAGCCTTGCGCGCCGCCGGTTACAACGTGCGCCAGCCCGCGCAGGAACATTCCTACGTGCCCCACATGTGGCAGCGCCTCACCCAACCGGATATTCTCATTTACCTCGATCTGGATTTTACGAATCTGGCGCAGCGCCACCCCACGACCCATGGCGGACCAGAACGATTGGCCGACCAACACCAACGCCTCAGCCACGCCCACGCCCATGCCGACCTGTATGTGGACACCAGCAATCTGACTCCCCAGGAAGTACAGGAGAGGGTGCTGGCCTTCTTGCAAACCATGCTGGCAGACGACGGAACACAGAACGGAAGCTAACTGACAGCACTTACCGCTTAAACAACCCGCCCAACAACCCCGATTCGCCCCGGCGGCGCGCTTTAATGCGCTCGGTCATTTGCTGCGCCGCCGGCAAGTTGCCTAAACGCAGCGATTGTTGGTTGGCGCGTTCGGCTTCATCGATCTGCCCTTTCTGGAAGTAGGCCACGCTCACTTTGTGCCACAGTAGCGGATTTTGCGGCTCAAAATGTACAGATTCCTTGTAAATCTCCAGAGCTTCGTCTATCTGGTCGTGGTCCAGGTAAAAATCGGCAAGTCTGGCGCGCAGGCGCAGCCGCTGTGGGGGCGTTTGGGAGATGGAAACGGCCGTTTCCACCGCTGCGACCGTATTTTCCACGTCACCTTGCCGCAGCCAATAAGCCACTTCGGCCTGGTGAACGTAAAAATTATCCGGTTCCTGATCGTGGAGATAATCTAAGACCAGGCGAGCATCCGGGAAACGGCCGTGATACACATACACCAGCGCCTCAATCATATTAATCATCACCACGTCAGGCTCCAACGCCTGCGCTTTTTCCAGCCACGTCATCGCCGCATCCAACCCAGACGCCACATAAGAACCATCCTGCTCCCGCGACGCCGCCACCAGCACATACGCCACTCCCGCATACGCATACGGCTCCGAACCGCCAGACTGGAAAATTCGGACCGCCTCCACCAACGTGCGCGGATCGCTAGAATAGCCTTCCACCTTATCCAGGCCAATCTCATACGTTACCCGGCCTTGCGCCGTCGCCGCCGGGTCCGTGGGCCAGGTCATTTTTGTCAGGTGTGGCAAAAGCTGTTTCAACAATTGTTCGCCCATAGAAAAACCTCCCGTCCCCGCCAGTGTACTAAAACCACCTCAAAAAGAAAAGACCCCTCCGAAGAGGGGCCTCTTTAACATCAACTAACAATTTCCCACTATCAACTAACTAGAAGTCCATTCCGCCCATGCCACCGGGGCCACCGGCCGGCATCGGGGGTTCTTTCTCCGGGATGTCCGTGATCAGAGCTTCGGTCGTCAGAATCATGGAGGCGATGCTCGCCGCATTTTCCACAGCGCCACGAGTCACTTTGGCCGGGTCAATGATGCCGGCTTTGATCATGTTGACATACTCGCCATCCAAAACGTTGAAGCCGATTTTGTCATCATTCTTGTCAGCCTGTTCGCGGCGCACGTTCTGAATGATCACGTCGCCATTCATGCCGGCGTTTTCCGCCAGTTTACGCATGGGGGCCAACAAAGCCTGACGCAGAATGCCTACACCCGTGGTCGGGTCGCCATCAGCGACTTTCACGTCATCCAGAGCGGACAGGGCATTCAACAAAGCCACACCGCCACCGGGGACGATACCTTCTTCCACGGCCGCGCGAGTCGCGCTCAGGGCATCTTCTACGCGGTGCTTCTTTTCTTTCAGTTCAACTTCGGTAGCCGCACCCACGCGAATAATCGCCACACCACCGGCCAGTTTGGCCAGGCGTTCTTGCAGTTTTTCGCGGTCATAGTCAGAGGTGCTGCGGTCAATTTCCACTTTGATTTGCTCAACGCGAGCTTTAATCATGGCATCGTCGCCGGCGCCGTCTACAACCGTGGTTTCGTCTTTAGAAGCAACCACTTTGGCTGCCCGACCCAGGTCGCTCAACTGCACGCTGTCCAGTTTACGACCCATTTCTTCGGTGATGACCTCGCCGCCGGTGAGGGTAGCGATGTCTTGCAGCATGGCTTTGCGGCGGTCGCCGAAGCCGGGGGCTTTCACGGCCATCGCGTTGATCATGCCGCGCAGTTTATTCAGAACCAGCGTCGCCAGGGCTTCGCCGTCTACGTCTTCGGCGATAACAACCAGGTTTTTCTTGCCGATCTGGACCAGTTTTTCCAAAATAGGCACGATGTCTTGCGCCGAGCTGATTTTCTTGTCGTGAATCAGGATGTAAGCGTCTTCAACGACGGCTTCCATGGTGTCGGTATCAGTCACAAAATAGGCGCTGATATAACCACGGTCAAACTGCATACCTTCCACGTATTCGGTCTCGAATTCCAGACCACGTGATTCTTCTACGGTGATGACGCCGTCTTTACCGACTTTGTCCATGACCTCGGCAATCAGCGTGCCGATGGCGCGATCTTGGGCCGAAATGGAGGCGACGGAAGCGATTTCTTCTACGCTGTCAATGGTGACAGCCATTTCACGAATGCGGGCGGCTAAAGCGGCCGTTCCGGCTTCGATGCCTTGTTTCAAGAGCATGGGGTTGGCCCCGGCGGCCACGTTCTTCAGACCTTCGTGGACCATGTGTTGGGCCAAAACGGTGGCAGTGGTGGTTCCGTCACCGGCGATGTCATTGGTTTTAATCGCGGCTTCTTTGAATAACTGGGCGCCCATGTTTTCAAAGGGGTCTTCCAGTTCGATTTCTTTCGCTACGGTCACACCGTCGTGGGTGATGGTGGGTGCGCCAAATTTTTTGTCAATCGCCACATTGCGGCCTTTGGGACCAAGCGTTGTGGAAACGGCATTTGCTACAGTGTCGATGCCTTTCTTCAGTTTGCGACGGGCATCTTCAGAAAAAATAAGTTGCTTAGCCATTGTCTAAATATCTCCTTACTTTCAATTACTCGTAATGAACAATTACTCGATAATCGCCAAAACGTCAGATTCTTTGAGGATCAACAGTTTTTTGCCGTCAATTTTAATTTCTGTGCCACCGTATTTGGCATAGAGGACACGGTCGCCAAGTTTGACGTCCATCTTGATGCGTTTGCCATCTTCGTCACGGCGGCCAGGGCCTACGGCGATGACTTCGCCTTCCTGGGGTTTTTCTTTGGCGGTTTCCGGCAAAACCAGGCCAGAGGGGGTCACTTCTTCGCGTTCTTTTGGCTCAACAACCAAACGGTCGGCAAGCGGTTTTAAGTTCAGGGACATGCTATATCTCCTTTTTTAGATAATTCTCTTGGGAACTTGGCACTCGCACGTATAGAGTGCTAAGCGCATCTTGGAAAATTCTAGCATAGTTTTGGGGCTTGTCAAGGATTTTTTGGCAGTCTAAGGAAACGAGTGCTAAGCCGATGTGTGACGTATTCCGTGAACCGTATTGAGTTGCTCCCTCACGGTTCACGGTATACGGGATACGGAAAACGGCTTACAGGTATCAGCCGCCGGGTACGGCGCGACGGCATTCTTCAATACCGGCAGCAGCGTCTTCGCGCCAGGCCAGGCTGACGGCAATGACCTGTTCAAACAGGGGAACAGCCTGGGAGCAGTTGTCTAAGCTGTCGCGGATGTAGGCGTTGCCCAACATGAGAAAGAAGCGGGCGTTCAAGTCGGTGGCTTCGCCGTATAGGGAGACTGCTCGTTGCAGCGATTCGATGGCATTGGGGTAATTGAATTGGCGAAAATAGGCTTCTCCTAAACGGCCGTGCGCCCGCGCCACGTTGGGGTTTAACCGAACAGCCTCTAATGCGTTTTGTTCTGCCGTGGGGTCTTCCCCCAGTTGCAGGTACATGTACGCCAGGCCATCATAAGCCGCCGCATATTCAGGGTCGGCAGCAATGGCCTGCTCAAAGCTGAGAATGGCTTCCGGGATATTGCCCGTGCCAAAAAAGTTGTAACCCAGACCATAATAAAGGTCTGGGTTGTCAGGATCATATTGCAAACCCAATTGATAATTCTCACGCGCTGCTTCATAGTAGCCCTGATACACCAGCGTGACAGCCATGTAATAACGAGCTAACGGATTTTCCGGGTCTATAGTCACCGCCAGATCGGCCATTTCTTGGGCGCGGACGAAGCGACTGGGATCGTTGGGCAGTACCAGGCCAGCCGCGGCGTAGGCATAGGCATCGGAGTTTTGCGGATTGATGTCTATGGCTTTTTCCGCGGCTTGAACGGCCTGGGCGTATTGCAGGGCGGCCCCGGTTGGATCGCCTAAATCCAGAAGGCGCTCGCCATTGGCAATGTAAGCGGCGGCGGCGGCTGTCCAGATACCATCGTTGTCAGGAGCTAAGACGGTGGCCTGTTCGGCCACTTCTAAGGCGCGTTCTGGTTGGCGAGTATCTACCAACAGGTTGATTAAGCGGACAAAAAATTCAGGTTTGGTGGCATCCAGGCGAATGGCGTTTTCATAAAACTCAACAGCTTTCAGCGTTTCGCCATCGCCTTCGCTGAGGTCGGCCAGCAGTGCATATTCGGTGGCCGACCGTGTGGGTTGTGGCGTGGGTGTGGGGATGATGGCGTCGCGTACTTCGTCGCTGTTAACCATCACAAACATGGCCACGCCAATGCCGAATATGACAAATAAGACCAACAGGCAAGATGGTCCCTGTCTGGGATAACGCGGGGGTGTGCGTTTGATTATCATAGTTTAGTTGCAGGCGCCCCTTTTTACATAAAAAAGCCGACGGTTTACGTCGGCTGGTTGTTAAATGGTAACATTGGCGGTAAGGGGCGTCAAGCAAGCCTGAGCAGTTTTTAACGTAGGTCTTTAGCCGGGCAGTTGGTTTTGCCGTCGCAGCCGCCAGAGCAGCCCTACCGGGTAGCCGAGCATTTTGGCGATGTCGCCGACGAGTCGGATGATGGGGATGAGGGCGAAGGCGCGCAGGCGGGAGGGGGGTCGCCAGCCCCAGGTATCTGCCCACAGGCGTTCGGCCGGGCGGCGTGTGTAGACGCCGGTTCCCAATAAGAGGAGCAGCCAGCCGGCTCTCTTTTCGCGCCAGATGAGGCGGAAGATGAAGGGCAGGCCGATCAGGTAGGTGACGTAGCGCAGGGCGTGGCGTTTGGCCCACAGGTTGGCTTTGCCGTCGCCGCGGGCGTAGCGGTAGTATTGGCGGAAGAAGGAGCGCAGGCTGCCACGGGGACGGAAGTAGGCAACGGCCGTTTCCGCAAACGGGAATGCGCCATATTTCTCGCGCAGGGCCATGTCGAAAATTAAGTCCTCGCTGTAATCCAACCACTCTGGATAGCCGCCCACTTCCGCCCAGGCGCTTTTTAGAAAGGCGACCGACCGGCTGGACGGCAAGAATTTATCCGGTTGGATGTCTTGTCGTTGGGGCAGTACGGTAGCGCCCATCACCACCTCGAAATCGGTGAACGGGTCGGCCTCGAACCAGCCGCCGACGACTTGCGCGCCGGATTCGCGGATGGGCCGGGTCAGGTCTTCCAGCCAGTAGGGCGAGAGGACGACGCCGGCGTCGGTGGCGGCGATGATGGGGCCGGCGGCGGCGGCGATGGCCCGATTGCGCCCTTCGCTGATGTTGGCGCCGGGGGCGACGATGATTTTCAGGGGCAGCCAGGTCTTGTACTCGGCCAGAATTTCCAGGGTGTTGTCGGTGGAGCCGCCGTCACAAATGATAATTTCATGGGGCGTGAGGGATTGCTGGATCAGGGAGTCGAGTAACGGCCGTATCGCTTCCCCTTCGTTTTTTACTGTGCTGATGAGTGATATGTTCATGGTTAGTCGAGTCGTCTGTTCGTTTGTTCGTCTGGTGGTCTGGTAACGGGTTTGGGCGTTTGTTGGCTTGTGCGAACCAACCCAACTTTGTGATCCGAAATCCGAAATCCGAAATCCCAAATCCGAAATCCCAAATCCGAAATCCCATGACGCACAACGTTATGATTCTATCCTGTCTTTGTTTAACCCCAAGAGCGGATAGTGGTTGCAGGCGTTTTTGCTTTGCTTTCGAGCGTGTTAGAATGGAAAGGCTATGGTAGAGAAAGATTTGAGCCTGGTCATTCCGGTTTATAACGAAGTAGAGAATTTACGGCCGTTGCTGGCCGAAATCACCGCTGCCCTGGCCGACCAACATCTGGATTACGAAGTGATCTTTGTGGATGATGGCAGTTCGGACGGTAGTTTTGAGCTGCTCAAGACATTGCATGAAGAAAACGGCCGTGTCGTCGTGGTCCATTTTCGTCGTAATCATGGGCAGACGGCCGCTTTTGCCGCCGGTTTCGATTACGCTCAGGGACGGCTCATTCTTACGTTAGACGCCGACCGCCAAAATGATCCCGCCGATATTCCCAAATTACTGGCGAAGATTGAGGAGGGGTATGACGTGGTCAACGGCTGGCGCGAGAATCGTCAGGATGCTTTTCTGATGCGCAAAGTGCCGTCTTATATCGCCAACCGCCTCATTGCCCGCCTCTCCCACGTGCCCCTGCGCGATCGGGGCTGCTCGCTGCGCCTTTTCCGCGCCGAAGTGGTCCACGATCTGCACCTGTACGGCGAGTTGCACCGCTTCATCCCTGAAATGGTCAGTTTTGCCGGTTTTGAGATGGCCGAAGTGCCGGTTAACCACCGCCCCCGCGTCGCCGGCCAGGCCAAATACGGCATCTCGCGTACGTTCCGCGTCATTGTGGATCTGTTTACGATCCTGTTTTTGCGCAAATACAGTGACCGACCGATGCACTTTTTTGGCACGATTGGCGTTCCGTTGGGCGCTCTAGGCGGACTGTTTTTGTTTTATCTGGTCTTTTTGAAATTCTGGGCCGGCATTCAAGGGGGGTGGACCGGATTTCACGCGATGCAGATTGGCGAACGGCCGTTGCTCATCCTGAGCGTCCTGTTCATCATTCTGGGCGTGCAATTCCTGGTGATGGGCTTACTGGCCGAACTCATCGTCCGCACGTACTACGAAACACAAAACAAAACCGTCTATTACGTCCAGGAAATATTACGGACTCTTCCCGACAACCAGCCAGAACCATAACGATCCATTTCTTGTGAACCACAGCGAAAAAAACACCAGGTGGAAGCTCCCCGGCCTGCTCGCTGCTTTATTGCTGCTGGCCTGGCAGCCCCTGATACGTGGTCTGCCCTGGCAGGGCGATGGGCTTCTCCACCTTTATCGTCTGGCGCAATTAGAGCGGGCCGTGCGCGCCGGCGATTGGTTTCCCCGCTGGTCGGCCGACCTGGGCTATGGTTTTGGCTTTCCCCTGTTCAATTATTACGCGCCCTTCAGCTACTACGTCGGGCTGCTGCCCCGTCTGGCCGGGCTGTCGCTGCCCGTCTCCCTACAAATCAGCTATGCCCTGGCGCTGCTGACGCTGGCGGCGGGCATTTTTTTGTGGGCGCGGGCGGTGTGGGGTGATGAGTTGGCGGGGGGAACGGCCGTTCTCGCCACCCTCTACGCCCCCTACATCCTCTACAATACCTACCACCGCGCCGCCCTCGCCGAACTCTGGGGCCTGGCCTGGCTGGCAATGGCCTTCTGGGCGATTGCGGATTGCGGATTGCGGATTGCGGATTGCGCAACACGGGTTACGGAACACGGGTTACGGAACACGATACAACGCCCAATCCCCATCCTGCACGTAGTATTCGCCGCCCTCAGCATCGCCCTTCTGCTCCTCAGCCACAACATCACCGCCCTGCTCGGCCTGCCCATCCTCATCCTCTACGCCCTGTGGATAATTGTCAATCGTCAATGGTTAATAGCCAATAGCCAACGGCCGTTGACAATTGACCATTGGCTATTGACCATTGGCAATTCTCTTCTCCCCCTCCTCCTCGGTCTCACCCTCGCCGCCTTCTTCTGGCTGCCCGCCTTCTTCGAGAAAGGCTACGTACAGATCGAAAACCTCACGGCGACCGCCAATTTTGCCTACACCAGCCACTTCCTAAGCCTGTCTGAATTGTTAAGTTGGCCGCAAACGGCCGTGCCCAGCCAAATCAACCCACCCATCCCCCGCAGCCTGAGCTGGCCCGCCCTCATCCTGGCGCTGCTGGCATGGCTGCCAACCAGACGTGGCGAGTGGCGAGTGGCGAGTAGCGAGTTACCCGCCACCCGCTACCCGCTACTCGCGACTCGCCTCTTCCTCACCCTGCTCACTCTCGGCAGCCTCTTCATGACGTTGCCCGCCAGCCAGTTCATCTGGGACGCCGTGCCCCTGCTGGCCTTCGTGCAATTTCCCTGGCGCTTCCTCGGCCCCGCCACCATTGGTCTAGGTATGTTGGCCGGGTTGGGCGGATGGAATTTAGTGGTCCGTGTTCCGTATTCCGTCTTCCGTGTTCCGAAATCCGAAATCCGAAATCCGAAATCCAAAATCCGACCCCCCCGTTCACTGTTCACTGTTTACTGTTCACTGTTCACCGTTTTCTCCCTTCCCTGGCTCTTCCCCGCCGCGCCGCCGCCGCTGCCAGCGGCCATCACGCCGCTCGATACCATCCGCTTCGAGGCCGAAACCGGCTGGCTCGGCACAACATCCGCCGCCGACTATCTGCCCCGCGCTGTGCAAGAACTGCCGCCGGCCGACAGCCTCATCCCGCTCTACGAAACCACGCCCCCCAACGCCTTCATCCCGCGCCTGGACGCCAGCCAGCTACCACCCGGCTTCACCCTCCACGACCAGCAAGAACGCTACACCGCCACCCGCCTGAGCTACAGCAGCCCGGTCACCACCACGGCCGTATTCCACCGCTTCTCCTTCCCCGGCTGGCAAGCCACCCTGGACAATCAGCCCCTGCCACTCACCGCCAGCCAGCCCAACGGATTCATCACGGCCGTTCTCCCCTCCGGCAGCCACACCCTCCACCTCACCTTCACCAGCACCCCCCTCCGCACCATCGCCAACGTGTTGTCGTGGGCCGGCGTGTTTGTGTTGGTACTTCTCGTGTTCCGTATTCCGTATTCCGTATTCCGTAAACCGTATTCCGAAATCCGAAATCCGAAATCAATTCACAATTCACAATTCACAATTCACAATTCACAATTCATACTTTTCTTCCTGGCTCTCTTCCTCCTCAAAACTTTCTATCTCGACCACGCCAACACCCCCTTCCGGCGCAGCCCGTTCGACGGCCAAACCGTCACCGGCATCAGTACCCTCGCCCAGGCCAACTTCAGCGACGACCTCATGCTGCTCGGCTACGACCTGCCCGACCAGCCCCTCCCCGCCGACCAGCCGCTCGACCTGGCGCTCTACTGGCGTGCCCTGCCGCCCGTGGCGCGGGAATTGAGTGTAAGCGTGCAGTTGGTGGCGGCAAACGGCCGTCGCTACGCCCAATCCGACAGCTTTCATCCCGCCGGGCTGCCCGTCCCACGCTGGCAGCCCGACCAATTCGCCATAGACCGCCACCGCCTGGAACTGTTGCCCGCCGCCCCACCTGGCGACTACCAACTCGTCGCCTACGTCTACGACACCGCCACCGGGCAGCGCCTCAACTGGCTGAACGAGGCCGGTCTGCCGCTGGGCAACGAATACCCGCTCGGTTCCATCGCCATCACCGCGCCCACCACCTTCCCCGACCCGGCCGACCTGTCCATCGCCCACCGCCTGGATGCGGCGCTGGCCGACAACGTGCAACTTCTCGGCTTCGACCAGCCATTGGCCGCGCCGGAAGTGGGGCAAACGCTGCCCCTCACCCTCTTCTGGCACACGCCGCAAAGTCCGGCCAACGACCACGCCGCCGAACTCTGGCTGGACTGCGCCGACGCGGGCATCGTCGCCCGTCAGGCCATCGCCGCGCCCGACGGTTCCTGGCAGTCCGGCCAACTCCAACGCGCCGACGTGGATGTGCTGATTGCGCCGCTGGCGGAAAACGGCCGTCCCCTGCCCACTACCACCTGCGCCCTCACCCTCCAACTCGGCACTACCGCGCCCATCGCCCTGCAAACCCTGCCCGTCACCGCCCCGGCGCGCATCTTCGATCTGCCCGCCACCGCCACGCCGCTCGGCGAAGGATTGGCCGATTTCGTCACACTGGCCGCTTACGAACTGGCGACAACGGCCGTTGCCTCCGGCCAACCCCTCACCCTGACGCTCTACTGGCAGCCGCAGCAAACCACACCCACCAGCTACACCGCCTTCGTGCAGTTGATTGGGCCAGACGGCCGTCCCATCACCCAACAAGACCAGATACCCGGCGACGGCCGTCGCCCCACCCCCGGTTGGCTCCCTGGCGAAATCGTCACCGACGCCTACACCCTCACCCTGCCCGCCGACGCGCCGCCCGGCGACTACCGCCTCATCACCGGCCTGTACGACGGCCGTACCGGCGAACGCCTGCCGCTCACCACACGAAACGGCGACGCCATTACCCTGCCGCCGGTAATTGAGGTAAAAACGGTGAACAACGAACAGTGAACAGTGAACGATGAACGGCGGAAATCAACCAACAACTAACGGCCCACGGCCCACGGCCCACGGCCCACGGAATACGGAACACGGCCCCACGCCGCGTGGCCCACGCCTCCTCACGGCCGTTACCCTCCTCGCCCTCAGCCTCGTCGCCGTGTACCCGCTCTTCAGCGGCAGCCTGCCCTGCTCCGACGACGCCGCCTTCCACCTGCTGCGCCTGACCCAGCTTGATCACCTGCTGCGCCAGGGCGTGCTGTACAGCCGTTGGGCGCCCGACATGGCGCAGGGTTACGGTTTCCCGTTCTTCAATTTCTACGCCCCGCTTTCTTATTATTTCGCCGAACTGACGAGCCTGCTGGCGGGCAATCTCAACCTGGGAATGCGGTTGGCGCTGGCGCTGGGCATTTACGCCACCGGCCTGACGAGCTACTTGCTGGCCCGCGACCATTTCTCCAAACCGGCGGCGCTGGTGACGGCCGTTGCCGTCCTATACGCCCCCTACTTCGCCTTCGATGTCTACTTTCGCGGCAACCTGGCCGAATCGCTGGCCTGGCCGCTGCTGCCCCTGGCGCTCTGGGGCATGGGCCGATGGGTCCGCACCGCCCAACCGCGCTGGCTGCTGCTCACGGCCGTTACCTACGCCGCCATCCTCCTCACCCACAACGTCTTCGCCCTCATTTTTAGCCCGCTGTTGGCAGCGTATGGAATCTGGGAAATTGTCAATAGTCAATGGTCAATAACCAATGGTCAACGGCGAAAATTGACAATTAACCATTGGCTATTAACCATTGGCAATTCTCTCCTCCCCCTCCTCCTCGGTCTCGGCCTTTCCGCCTTCTTCTGGCTGCCCGCCATCGCCGAACGGGGATTGGTGCATAGCGACCGGCTGCTGGTTCCGCCCATCTTTGTCTACTGGGGCAACTTTGTCACCCTGGGCGAGATTTTTGCCGCGCCGCAAACCGTCCATCCCGACCTGATCAACCCCTCTCCGGCGCGGGCGCTGGGGCTGGTTCCCCTGCTGCTGGCGCTGCCCGCCCTCACCCTGGGTTGGTGGCGGCTGCGCCCGGAACCGCGCCGCCAGGTGGTCTTTTTTGGTCTGGCAACGGCCGTTTACGTCTTCCTCATGACGGCCGTTTCCGACCCCCTCTGGGCCAATCTGCCCCTCATTGAATACGTGCAATTCCCCTGGCGCTTGCTCGGCCCCGCCGCCCTGACGCTGGCGATGTTGGTTGGCGCAAGCGTGGACGCCTTAGCCGGTGACAAGGTGACTGCCACCGCCTCGCCCCCTCACCTTGTCACCCTGTTATCTCTCCTCTTTATCACCGCCCTCATCCTGGCCGACCTGGCCTGGCTGGACGGCCGTTTCTGCCCCGGCCTGGAAAACCCGACCATCGCCGATATGCAGGCATTTGAACGCGACAGCGCCACCATCGGCACGACGGCGAAGGGGGAATACCTGCCGCGCACGGTGGAATACATGCCCGACCAACCGGCCACCGAACCCTTCGCGCCGCTGCCGGACACGGCCGTTCTCCAATCCGTCACCCGCGCCCCTCTCCGCCTGGAAGCCGCCATCCGCGCCAGCGAAGCCTTCACCCTGACGG
>CALFEW010000796.1 GCA_937958365.1 uncultured Chloroflexota bacterium
TTGTAGCCGCGGTATCCTTACCGCGCTGGTGTAAACGCGGTAAGGATACCGCGGCAACAGGCGCGAATTTGTAAAGATGACTTCTCGGCGGATGAACCATGCCAAAATAACCTACGGAACTAAGATTGGAGACTGGAGATTGAACCAGTCTCCCGCAAGTTATTCAATCAGTGTTCCTAAGTCTTAGAGATGTCTTAACCCAAACACATGCAATCATCTGTGGATTTCTGGCAGCGGGGGCAGCGCGCTTTTCGGCAGTCTATTCTCTGGGTCTATGTATTGGTCGTAGCCCTGGGCCTGACGCTGATACTCTCGATCCACCTGTTCCAGACATCCGAAGTTGCCGTGACCCTGGGTGAACCGGCAGCGGCCGAAATCGTAGCCCCATTCACGCATACCTACGTTAGCAACGTCCTCACCCAGCAAGCCCGCGAAGACGCCGCCAGAGCCGTCCCCGACCAATATACCTCGTTAGACCTCAACATCGGCCGTACCCAGCTAAACCTGGCCCGGCAGATGTTCAGCTATGTAGACACCATTCGCGCAGATAGCCAGGCCAATCAGGCGCGTAAAATCCGGTACGTGCAGGCCATTCAACCCATCACCCTCGATGAACAGGTCGCTGAAGACTTGCTGGTGATGAGCGATGCTGAATACGTCGTCGCCCAGCAAGAGGTGCTGAATATCATTGATACCGTGATGCGCCAGGAGATTAAAGAAAGCCAGTTGCGCGAAGCCCAACGAACGGCGCGTCTCCAGGCCAGCTTAAACCTGACCCGTTTCCAGGAAAACGTCGTCACCAGCCTGGCCCCGCAATTCATCGTTCCCAACGTGTTTTTGGATGAGACGGCCACACAAACGCGGCGTGATGAAGCGACCGCCAACGTGAAGCCGATTGTCAGAACCGTTTATAAGGGGCAGGTCGTTTTGCAGGCCGGCGAAATTGTGGATGCGGCGGACATTGAACTGCTCACGGAGTTGGGGCTGCTCCAGGTGCAAACCGATTGGCGCTCCACGGTGAGCGTCTTCCTGTCTTCATTGTTAGCCATGGTGCTGATCGCGCTTTTCTGGCAGCAGTTTGAGCCGATCATTCGCCAAAATATGCGTTATCTGGCGGCTCTGGCCAGTATGATCTGGCTGTTTGCCCTGATCGCCAGGCTGCTGCCGGCCGGACCCACCTATATTTTGTATTGGTATCCATTGGCGGCCATGGCGATGCTGTTGGCGGTTATTTTTGACGTGTATTTGTCGGTGGTGGTTACGGTGGTCATGGCCGGTTTGATTGGGTTCACCGTGGCAAATTCTCTGGAACTCACCATTTATTATGCGGCCGGGGCCATGCTGGCGGCTTTAACGTTACAAGACGCCCAGCGTATCAACGCCTTTTTCCGGGCAGGGGTGGTTGCGGCCGTTGGTTACGTGGCGGTCATTGTTGCCTTTCGCCTCAATCAGGACTTGGAGGCGTTGGAGCTTTTGCAGCTTTTGTTGTATGGCCTGGCGAACGGCGTTTTGTCGGCGGCGCTGACGCTGGTTGGCTTCTATTTCCTGGGCAGCCTGTTTAAGATGACTACCACGCTGCAATTACAAGATTTGTCGCGGTTGGACCACCCTTTGCTGCAAGAGCTGTTGCGGCGCGCGCCGGGCACATACCATCATAGTATCATGGTGGCTAATCTGGCCGAACAGGCAGCCGACCGGGTCAAGGCGCAAAGTACCCTGGTGCGGGTAGGAGCCTTTTACCACGACATCGGCAAGATGAACAATCCTTCCTTTTTTACGGAAAATCAGGAGGGGCATAATCCGCATGATACAATCGATCCGTATCGCAGCGCGGAAATTATCGTCAGCCATGTGACGGATGGTCTGGAACTGGCGCATCGTTACAAACTGCCGGACCGCATCAGTGATTTTATTGCGGAGCATCATGGGCGGCGATTGGTGAAAGGTTTTTACTTGAAGGCGGTGGAGCAGGCCGGTGGTGACGTTGGCAAGGTGGACGAATCGCGTTTCCGCTATCCTGGGCCTCGGCCGCAATCACGCGAGTCGGGGATTGTGATGCTGGCAGACGCCATCGAAGCGACTTCCAGCGCGCTGCGGCCCAACACAGAGAAGGCGATAGAAAAGTTGGTGACGGCCATTATTCAGGATGATTTGCGCGAAGGTCAGTTGAATAATTCGGGCCTGACTTTGGGTGATATTCAGATGATTCGGGAATCGTTTATTGAGACGTTGAAGGGGCGATTCCATGTGCGGGTGCGTTATCCGGGCAACGAGGAGATAGAGGAGGGCACGGCCGTTGACCAGCCCTCGCAACTCCCCGAACCACAAACTGCCCGAACTTTGCCCCCGCCACCGGAAAAGGCGAGCGATCCGGTACTTACTCAGGATTAGTAGGCGCACCGCGTCGCTATTTGAGAAATTGGCGGAGGATGTTGATGGCGGCTTTTGTGATAGATGTCATGGTTGAGGTGGAGTGGGAATCTTTGCCTGAGGGCGTGGAGGAGATGTTGGCAACGGCCGTTCGCGCCACGCTGGCCCAGGAACAATTGTCGCCGCCGGTGGAACTGTCTGTCTTGCTAACCGACGATGCACAAATCCAGCAAATGAACCGTGATTTTCGCGGCGTAGACAAACCGACCGACGTTTTGAGCTTTCCGGCCGGCGATGCCCTGCCGGGCATGGCCGACGCGGTTCCGTATCTGGGCGACATTGCGATTTCTGTGCCTTATGCCGCCCGGCAGGCGGCCCAGGCCGGTCACGAACTGGCCGGTGAGTTGCAGCTTTTGACCATTCATGGCGTGCTGCATTTGCTGGGATACGACCACGACGAGCCGGAAACAAAAGAAGCCATGTGGGTAGTGCAAACGGCCGTACTCACCCACCTGCACCTCCAACACATCACACCCACCGAGTCGTAACATGGCAAAGACACGTCAAAGCGAACTATACAGCCGGGTAAGAAGTTTCCGTTATGCCTTTGATGGCTGGTGGCACGTTATCAGCACACAGCACAATGCCTGGATTCACGCCGTCGTAAGCTGCGTCGTTTTTGTCTTGAGTTTCTGGCTGCGTATTTCCCGACAAGAATGGGCCATCATCATCCTGACCGTGATGGCTGTCTGGATGGCCGAATTTATGAATACCGCCCTGGAAGCCCTGGTAGACCTGGTCGCCCCAGACTACCATCCCCTGGCCAAGATTGCCAAAGACGTGGCAGCAGCGGCCGTGTTGGTTGGCGCTACAGGAGCCGTATTGGTCGGCCTGCTCATCTTAGGCCCACCTTTTTGGCAGAAAATCGCCAATATCCGATGA
>CALFEW010000797.1 GCA_937958365.1 uncultured Chloroflexota bacterium
TGGCTTTTACCCAAGGCCCCACGCCCCGGTAAGCCCCCGCTGACCCACATTCTCCAAAACACCCGCATGGTCGGTAACGGCCGTGCGGGTGTTTTTGTTTCTCATCATTATGTAGACAAATTTCGACGAATTATGATATAACTACCCTATCTGGGGAAGAGACATTTATGTTCAGTGCAACAACAAGGCTCCGCGTTACAAAACACATCAGGAGCCGGAGGGAAACATGGCCAGAAGACAATCAAACATTCTATTAGTGATTCTCATTGCCATCGGAGTCATCGTTGCCGTTGCGTTTACGGCGGCGCTGCTGAATTATTTCGGCTCCCGTGGAACAGCCGCCAGCCCAACCGCCACGCCCATTCCACCCACCGTGCCAACCGCCAGCGACCCGTGGGAACGCATTCGCACGTCCGGCAAAATTGTCGCCGGTACTTCTATGGATTACCCGCCGTTCGCCTTTTACAACGATGCCTTCCAGCCGGAAGGTTTCGACGTCGCCCTGATCCGGGAAATCGCCCAGGTATTGGGCGTACAGGTGGAACTGAAAGACATGGCTTTCGACGGCCTGGCCGGGGCGCTGCAAATGCAGCAAATAGACCTGGCTATCGCCGCCATCTCGGTGACGCCGGAGCGGGAAGGCACGTTTGATTTTTCCAATGTCTACTTTGTCAGCGATGACGCCATCCTGGCAAATCAGAACCTCAATATTACCAGCATCACCTCGGTGGCACAGATGGCCCCGTACCGGGTGGGCGTGCAGCGCTCTTCCGTTTACGAGCGCTGGCTGCAAGAAGCGCTGGTGGCCCCTGGCCTGATGCCGGCCGAAAACCTGCTCATTTATCAGCAAGCCACGCAGGCGGTGGATGATGTGCGTAACGGCCGTATAGACCTGGTCGTTTTGGATGCGCCACCGGCGCAAACGGCCGTTCTCGCCGGCGGCGTTAAAATTGTCGGCCAGGGACTCAATCCGCAGCGTCTGGCCATCGCCCTGGTGAACGGGGCCACCACCACCCAAACTCAACTGAACAACGCCCTGACCCAACTGCAAAACTCCGGTCGGCTCAACGCCCTGGTGCAGCAATATTTGGGCCTGAGACCAGAAGACATTCTGCCGCTGCCCACGCCGCCGCCAGTGACGCCCACGCCCTTCCCCACAGCTACGGCCGTGCCGTGTATTGACCAGATGACCTTTGTCCAAGACCTGAACCTGGACGACAACAACATGACCACGCCGCCGGAAATTCCGGCGGGGCAGCCGTTCCGCAAATGGTGGCGCATCCGCAACTCCGGCACCTGCACCTGGGACAACCGCTACGCCCTGGTTTTTGTCAGCGGCAACACGCCAGCAGCGCAAATGGGCGGTCAGCCCGCCGTCATCCAGGGAACCGTCGTCCCCGGCCAGACCTACGACATCTACGTGGACCTGGTATCGCCGCTGACGCCGGGCACGTATCAGGCATTCTGGACGATGCGCAATCCGCAGGGCAGAAACTTTGGCGACC
>CALFEW010000798.1 GCA_937958365.1 uncultured Chloroflexota bacterium
TCTGTAGACATGTCATGCTGAGGTCCCCCGAAGCATCCCGCTCCTCTGGGGTGAACGGGATGCTTCGCTCCGCGGACTCCGCTCAGCATGACAATTCGGCGCTAATTTGTAAAGATGGTTTCTCGCTAGATGAACCATGCCTTCTTTCCGCAATCCGCAATCCGAAATTTTCAAAGGGGGATTGATGACCATACGCATCCTGTTGGTAGATGATCAGGCGCTCTTCCGTGAGGGGCTGCGCACGTTGTTGTCTGTCTGGCCGGACCTGGACGTGATAGCCGAGGCCGGTAACGGACAAGAGGCCATTGACACGGCCGTCAACCTGCGCCCAGACGTGGTGCTGATGGATTTGCGGATGCCCGTGTTGGATGGCGTCGCCGCCACCCGCCGCCTGCTGGAAAAACTACCCAATACCAAAATCATCGTCCTCACCACCTTCGACGACGACGACCACGTCTTTGATGGTCTGCGCGCCGGGGCGGTTGGGTATCTGCTCAAAGATGTGCCCTCGGAAAAGTTGGTAGAAGCCATCCGGGCCGCCGCCGCCGGACAATCCTTCTTGCAGCCTTCCGTGGCGGCCAAAGTGGTGGCCGAGTTTGCCCGATTGACAAGCAGACCGGCAACGGCCGTTCCGACGGAAACGGCCGTCTCTCCCCTGGTCGAACCCCTCTCCGACCGTGAATTGGAAATTTTGGTCCTTGTCGCCCGCGGCGCCAGCAATCGAGAAATCGCCGGTCAACTTTACATCGCGGAAGGGACCGTAAAAAACCACGTCACCAACATCCTGGGCAAATTGGGCGTGCGCGACCGCACCCAGGCGGCCCTCAAGGCCAAAGAGTTGGGCCTCATTTAGCCCTCCCCACGCTCCATGGCCGACGCTTCTGACATAATCGCTCAGTTGGCGCGGCATCTTACGGCCGTCAAGCCTGCCCATCCGCTCCGTGTGGCGATTGATGGCCTGGACGCTGCCGGCAAAACGACACTGGCCGATGCGCTTGCCGCGCCGATTGAGCGGCTGGGGCGTCCGGTGATTCGGGCGTCCCTAGATGGGTTCCACCGGCCGCGCGCCCTGCGCTATGCGCGTGGCGACCTGTCGCCGGAGGGCTATTACTACGACTCCTTTGATTATGCGGCTTTGCAGGAGTTGCTGTTACGGCCGTTAAGCCCCAATGGCAGCCAGCTGTACCACACCCAGCTATTCGACTACACAACCGACCAGTCCCGCCCAAGCCAGGCCCAAATTGCGCCGCCGGATGCCATCCTGCTGTTTGACGGGGTGTTTCTGCTCAGGCCGGAACTGCTGGATTGTTGGGATGTGACCATTTTTGTGCAGATTATGCCGGAAACGGCCGTCGCCAGAGCCATCCAACGCGATGCAGCAGCGATGGGCGGCGTGGACAAGACGGTTGAACGCTACGCCAGACGCTATTTACCCGGTCAGCAGATCTACTTTGCCGCTTGCCAGCCAGAAAAAAAGGCCGACATCCTCATCAACAATGATGATCCGGCGCATCCGGTTTTTGTCTTGCGCCGATAATCAAAAAACGCCGCGAACCACCACGCTCCATCCACAGTGTGACGGTCATAGTCTCTGATGTGACCTGACAAAATGACTTTTAGCACATGCGCCCATCAGGCCGTTCGACTATCCTATGAACAGATAAGTTCACTGAGACAAACAACATCAAAACTACAAACGAACCTTAGGATTGGAGGACATCTGAAATGAACGAAAATAAAATGAACGGTTGGGTTGGCGGAATGATTCTCATCGGCATTGGCCTGGTTGCATTGGCCGGACAAATCTTTGACATTCAACTGAGCGTGAATCTGGGCTTGTTTATCCTGCCCATTCTAGGGGCAATCTTCGTGCTGTGGGGCATTCTGACACGAAACGTCGGCCCGCTGATCCCTGGGGGCATTCTCAGCGGTCTGGGTCTGGGCATTATTCTGGTCGAAACCATTTCCTGGCCCGCGAACGTGGACGACGGTGGGATATTCTTGCTCGCTTTTTCGCTGGGCTGGGCGCTGATTACGGTGTTAACGGCCGTATTCACCGACAAAACCCACTGGTGGCCCCTCATTCCTGGCGGCATACTGGCCCTGATTGGTCTGGCGGTACTCTTCGGCGGCGCTTTCTGGCAGGCACTGAACCTGATGAACCTGGTCTGGCCGGTCTTGCTCATCGTTCTCGGTCTGTCGGTTATCTTCCATGCCCGCAAGACCAAAGAAAAATCCATCTAAGCGCAAGCATAGGACGCGGAAAAACGCAGACACAGCGGATTTTCGCGGATGAAAATAAAATACACAGAAAAAGCCCCTGGCGTTTTTGCACCAGGGGCTTTTTTTGTATCCGGATAAAATATTAACAAAATCTTAGCTATATATTGACAATATCTGGATAGAGTGTAAGATAAGGGTATATTGATAAACACGCAGCCGCAAAAATCAATAATAAGTCTAGCAAAAGGAGTAAACGTGTGATGAATAGAAATCGGTAATTTGTTTAGACGCTTTCGCATCACATCGGTCAAAACCCACCATCCGCGCGAAAGTAAATTTTCCAGGCTTCCCACTTGAAGCACCCTGCAACCTGTTCAAAATTCCACTTCACAGTAAATTCGTCCACTTTTTTTGACAGTTAAAAATCATAAGGAGATATGAAAATGAGTCGTTTTGTAAAAAGCATTCTGTTTGTGTTCCTGGCCCTTTTGGTCGCCGCGCCGTTTGTGCGCGCTGAAGAGAAAACAATTGTTGAGATAGCCGTTGGGGACGGCCGTTTCGATACCCTCGTCGCCGCAGTGGTTGCCGCCGACCTGGCCGACGCCCTTTCCGGTGGTGAATGGACCGTGTTCGCCCCCACCGACGCCGCCTTCGCCAAACTTGGTTTAGACGCCGATAACATCGCCGACGCCTTCACCAAAACGGAATTGACCGACATTCTTTTGTACCACGTCCTGACCAGTGAAGTGACCTCCGCCAAAGCCAAGACCATGCTGGGCGACATCACCATGGCCAACGGCCGTCTGGCCGGCCTGAAGTATTTCGATGGCACGCTGTGGGTCAACGACGATTCCAAAGTCATCATCGCTGACGTGGACGCAGCCAATGGTGTGATTCATGCTGTAGACACCGTCATTTTGCCGCCCTGGCCGCGCACGGCTGAAGATTCCGACAGCAGTTCCGACGAAGCGGATTCCGGTGGCAGCATCGTAGACATTGCTATCAATGACGGCCGTTTCACAACTCTGGTCGCCGCTGTGGTGGCTGCCGACCTGGCTGACGCGCTCTCTGGTGGGGAATGGACAGTCTTCGCGCCGACTGACGCCGCCTTTGCCAAACTTGGTTTAGACGCCGACAACATCGCCGACGCCTTCACCAAAGCGGAACTGACAGACATCTTGCTCTACCATGCGCTGGACAGCGAAGTAACCTCCGCTAAAGCCAAAACCTTGTTGGGCGACGTGACCATGGCCAACGGCCAGCGTGCCGGCCTGAAATACTTCGACGGTTCGCTGTGGGTCAACGACGACTCCCGCGTCATCATCCCCGACATTATCGCCACCAACGGCGTCGTCCATGTCGTGGACACCGTAATTCTCGGCCCCTGGCCCCGTTAATTCATCGCTCTCTGGCCGCAGCCAGACCTGATTCAAAAAGCCCGGCGTCATTGCGCCGGGCTTTTTGCTTTTTCAGACCAAGTTTTAGGTATACTAGCGGACTGTTGGCGGACGCATACAGAGTTCGCCGTCATAGAAAAATCAAAAAACGACTGCGCGCTTGTACACTACCTTTGCATTTTTTGATTAGACCGCGGAAAACGCGGAAGCAGCCGATCTTCGTGGACAAAAATCATAAAAACCCGGCATGGTTCATCCGCCGAGAAGTCATCTTTACAAATTCGAGCCTGTAGCCGCGG
>CALFEW010000799.1 GCA_937958365.1 uncultured Chloroflexota bacterium
GGACGATGGCGACGGTCTTGAAAACCGTAGTGGGCTTGCTCACCGGGGGTTCGAATCCCTCTCCCTCCGCTGTAAGTTGACAAATAAATCACAAAACCTCGCCAAAGGCGTAGCTGTACCAGATTGTGATCGGCAGTTACCCGGAGGTTATGAATTGGGGAGATGCCAGAGTGGTCGAATGGGGCCGCCTGCTAAGCGGTTAACGGTGTTAAAAAGCCGTTCCAGGGTTCGAATCCCTGTCTCCCCGCCTTTGCTTTTTCGCTAATTTTCCCATATAGTTACGGGCAAATTAGTTGTTCAACAAAGCAGATTGTGATAATGTTTTAACAGAGGTCTAACATGCGCCCTTAGCTCAGTGGATTAGAGCGACTGGCTACGAACCAGTAGGTCGGGAGTTCGAGTCTCTCAGGGCGTACTAAAGAAGCGACACCATCAGGGGTCGCTTTTTTTTTGGATTCTCTGAAGTTTCGCGTGGTAGGGGCGCGCCCTTTTGGTCGCCCTCTGGGGCAGGCACAAGGCCAACCCCTACATTGCCACACCAAACATCGAAGAGCCTTTTTTGGGAAAAGCGCTTATGAGAACACCGGCCGGTAAAGATTGTCACTTTTACTATCAGGATTTCCATCGGGGCAATTCCACCCAGGAGTGCCGCTTGATAGAGCAAAATCCACTTTCACAATCGTGGAAACCGGATGATTGTTTTATGTGTCCTGTGCCGGGAATTCTGCTTGCCAACAGCAGTCCTAACCTGATTTTGGAGGCTGCCATCAAAAAAGGATTCCTGGGCATGAACCGGCGCATCGAAATCAAAGCCTCGTGCAGCCGCCATCTGATTGACGTACCCGAACCGCATATTGGCTGCTCGAAATGCGCCCGCGAAAAACCGGGCCTGCGTGAATTGTTCGGTGAAGATTAAGCTGCTTTCGCCCTGGTCGGCGCAATTTCAGACAGTTAAACTCGCATAGGGGAGTAGGGACCATGCTGCAAGCCGTTTTGTTTGATTTAGACGATACGTTGTTGGGAAATAATATGGATGCGTTTATTCCCCGTTATTTTGCTTTGCTGGGGAAATATGTAGAGCGTTACATGGCGCGGGATCGTTTTTTGCAGGCGTTGATGGTGAGTACTCAGGCGATGGCTACCAATTTGGACACGGCCGTTTCCAATCGTGAAGCTTTCTGGGGCGCGTTTGAGCAGCGCACGGGCCTGGACCCGGCAGAGATGGAGCCATTTTTTGAGATTTTCTACGCCGAGCAATTCCCCCAGTTGGCAGACGTCGCCAGCCAACGACCTGGCGCGTCTGAATTGGTGCAGCTTTGTTTTGCGCGTGGTCTCAAGGTTGTTATTGCCACCAACCCTATGTTTCCCCGGCGCGCCGTCGAAGAGCGGCTGGCCTGGGCCGGCCTTCCCGTCACCGATTACCCCTATCATCTTGTGACCACTTACGAAAATATGCATGCGACCAAGCCGCACCTGGCTTATTATCGGGAAATCCTGGGTTACATTCAGGTAGAGCCATCGGCGGCTTTGATGGTAGGCGACGATTGGGAGAACGACATTGCCCCGGCGGCGGCCGTTGGCTGTGCCACGTATTGGCTGCCCACCGATAATGCTGCGCCGCCGGATGCCGCCTTGTTAACAGGTTCCGGCACATTGGCCCAACTTTACGACCGGTTAGCCGCCAACTGGCCGGACATCACGCTTCCGAGTGTGTCCTGATGCTGCAAGAACCGCCGCCTGTGACCGAGTTGTTGGCTGATTTAGGGGGATTTGCCACGGCCGTTGCTCAGGCTGTGTCTGCCGACGCCGTGGCCGATGATGTGGACTGGCAGTGGCGGCCGGCCCCGGGTGAATGGAACCTGACGGAGCTGTTCTGCCACCTGCGCGACGTGGAGCGCGAAGTCCATCAGGTGCGTTTTCGCAGCATAATGGCTGCCGACAACGCCTTCATCCCTGGCGCAACGTCTGACGATTGGGTGAAAGAACGCGATTATGCCCGGCAAAACGGCCGTCTTGCCCTCACTGAATTCCTTGCCGCCCGCCAGGAAACCATAGGCATGTTACCCCCCGCCGCCGACGCTTTCTGGCAGCGGCAGGGCCGGCACTCTTTTTTTGGCCCCACCAGCGCCCACGAGCTTTTAAACCTGGCCGTCAGACACGACCAGGCCCACTGGGAACAATTGCAGAAGCTGCTGTAACGTGCCAATCTCGAGACAGGTCAGGTCAGGTTCCAGCCGCCGTTGGCCTGTATTTCTTCGCGTAACGTCTCAATCAACTTCTGGCTTTGGGCATCCTGGAATCGGCTGTAGTGGCGTTTTTTGTAGGCCAGTTCGCTCAGGCGTTGGTGATAGCGCACCGTGCGCCAATAAGCGGCCGGCCCGTGTGATAGCAAAACGTCTAGCTGTTTGCGCATACGGCGGCGGCCGGAACAAACAGTCAGATAATGGCTGCTGTGGAGATAGCCCAGGTTTACCTCTTCGGCCAGGTATTGGCGCAGCCACTGCCGCTCTTGCAGCAGCGCCCAAATGACGATGAGCAGGGTCAGCAGCAGCCCGCCCCAATCGCCCAACAAGGCCACCAGGCAGAGCAAATTACCGGCCAGGATGGTGAAATTGTGCAGGAAATGGAGGAAAACGGCCGTTGCCCACCCCCCTATGACC
>CALFEW010000800.1 GCA_937958365.1 uncultured Chloroflexota bacterium
GAGTTGGCCTGCTGGATGGTTGGTCAGGTTGATGGGTTGAATCACGCAAAGACAAACCATCAAACGAACAGACCATCAAACGAATAAAAATGGAAGAAAAGGAACTACCTCCCATCGAAATTACGGACGACGACATCAGCGAAGCCAATCGCCTGAGTTTGCATTGTCCGATCTGCGCCGGCGCGGTGGAAAACAACGTCCGCGACCGTTCCCTCGCGCCTGTGGTCTGTACCAAGTGTGGCACGCTCTACCATCGGGCGTGTTGGGAACGAAGCGGCGGCAAATGCGCCATTTTGGGCTGCGAGTGTACGGAATATTACGTTTACGGCCGTAACCGTGACCCCGCCCTCACCATCTCCTACTCGGACCTGCCTGCGCCATCCGCAAACGGCCGTGGCCCAACCACTATCAATCCACAAACCAAGCGTCTAAAAGCCGAGCAAGCCCGCGAAGTCGAGCGAATGCGCCAGCCCGGCTTCTGGCAGCGGTTCTGGAAATGGCTGTTGGACCAGATACAGGTTGGCTGAACGTGAAACGTAATCCGTGAAACGTAATCCGTAATCCGTGTTCCGTAATCCGTAATCCGTGAACGGAACACGGAATACGGAACAAAAACCTCTGCCATGATCCGCCCTCTCAAAGTCAGCGAAACGTCGGCGTTTATTGACCAACAATGTGCGCTTTGTAAAGAGGCGTTTACCGCCGGTGATGAGATCGTCATTTGTCCGGAGGATGGGGCGCGGCATCATGCCCAATGCTGGGAAGCCAATGGGCACAAATGTTCGGCGTTTGGCTGTACGGGCAACGGCCGTCTCCAATCCTCATCTGCCCCACCGCCACCTCCCAGTCGCCCCCGCGTCATCGAACATTCGGCCGAAGAGCCGGAATCTCGCTCTAAAGTGCGCGTCCTGCCCAGCAGCAGCCTGGGCTGCGCCCAAACCTGTCTGCTGCTCAGCATCGCCCTGGCGATCATCATCATGGCTTTTGGCTGCTTCGGCCTGTGGGCCATCACCGATTACATCTTGATTGAAAAGTTGGGCTGGCAGTACCGCGCCCCCCTGGGCGGCTTCATCCTGCCCCAACTCGTCCTGTTTTGGCATCTGCGCGCTTAACATCTCTGTCAATTGACGATGAACCATTGGCTATTGCCAATTTTGCTACCACCTGCCCTCTCTGGTACGATATGCCCTATGGTCCAAGACATTCAGCGGTTCGCTCAGGAAATTATCGGCAACGTTGAGCAAGTCATCATTGGCAAGCGCGACGTGTTGGAATTGCTGCTGGTCGCTCTTTTGTGCGAAGGCCACGTCTTGCTGGAAGATGTGCCCGGCGTGGGCAAAACCATGCTGGCCCGCGCCCTGGCCGTCAGCCTGGGGGTAGATTTTAAGCGGCTGCAATGCACCCCGGACCTGCTGCCCAATGACGTCACCGGCGTCTCCGTATTCGACCAGAAGCAGCAGGCGTTTACCTTCATCCCCGGCCCCGCCTTCACCCATATTTTGCTGGCCGACGAGATTAACCGGGCGACGCCGCGCACCCAATCGGCGCTGTTGGAGGCGATGGGCGAGCGACAGGTAACGGTGGATGGGGTGACGCGGGAGTTGGAACGGCCGTTCTTCGTCATGGCGACGCAAAACCCGGTGGAATACGAAGGCACGTTCCCCCTGCCGGAAGCCCAGCTAGACCGTTTCTTCGTCAAACTGAGCCTGGGCTACCTGGACGAAGCCACCGAAAGCCAGATGCTGCTCAATTTGGGCGGCGTGCATCCCATCGAAACCCTTGGCAGTGTGGGTAACGGCCGTCAACTGCCCCAATTAACGCCGCAAATATGGCAGGTCCACGTAGATGATACCTTGCGCCAATACATCGTCAGCCTGGTGTTTGCCACGCGCCGCCACAAAGCGCTGGTGCTGGGAGCCAGCCCACGCGGCAGCCTGGCCCTGTATCGGGCATCTCAGGCATACGCGGCGCTGCACGGCCGTGACTTTGTGTTGCCCGACGACGTAAAAAAACTCGCCATCCCCGTCCTGGCCCATCGCTGCCTGGTCCACCCTGAAAGCGCCCTGCGCGGGATAAAAATCGAAACGATTCTATCCGACATCCTGACCGAAACGCCGCTAGAAATCGGGAACTTGTAAACAGCAGGCGCGGCAATTGACAATTGGCAATTGACAATTGACAATTTCTCCTATGGGTCAATTCACCACATTGCTCCTCATCTTGCTGCTGGTCGCCTTTTTGCTGAGAGTAGACTTCATTTTTTACATCGTCTACGTCAGCATTGGGCTATACGCCTGGAATCGCTGGTATACGCCGCGCATTCTGAAGGGCGTTTTGGTGCAACGCGATTTCACCGACCACGCCTTTTGGGGTGAAGATGTGTCGGTGACGATTTCCGTTTATAACAAGAACCGATTAGGTATCCCCTGGCTGCAACTGCGGGAGTCTACGGCCGTTGAACTCTCTACCCGTCAGGCCCCCAATCAAGTCATTTCGCTGCGCCGTCAGGAAACAACCCATCTCACGTACATCGTCCAGACATACCGCCGGGGCTATTACCGTTTAGGCCCGCTGCGCCTGAAGACCAGCGACCTGTTTGGCCTTTTCCCGGAACAGTTAGCCAGCCTGCCGGCCGATTTCCTGACGGTTTATCCGCGCATCTGGACCCTGGGCCAGCTTAGGCTGCCTTCACGCCTGCCGTTTGGCGCCATCGGCAGCCGCCAACGCCTTTTTGAAGACCCGGCCCGGCCCATGGGCGTGCGCCAGTTCCGCTCTGGCGATTCGCAGCGGCAAATCAACTGGAAGGCCAGCGCCCATACGCAAGAGTTGTTGGTAAAAACGTTTGAACCGGCGATTTCGTTGGAAACGGCCGTTCTCCTCAACCTGCACCTCGGCGATTACGTCTGGAGAGACCGGGCTTATACCACCGAATGGGCCATCGAAGTGGCTGCTTCGCTGGCCGCCCATCTGATCAATCTGCGCCAACCCGTTGGGCTGGTCAGCAATGGCATAGACCCGCTTTACCAACCACAGGGCAACCCGGTTGAATTCGACGAAAAAAGCGGCCGTCTCTTGTTTGCTCAGTCAACCGAGACTAACCAGTTTGCATTGCCGCCGGTCATTCCACCACGTCCCGGCCGGCCCCATCTGATGAAAATTTTGGAGCGACTGGCCCGCCTGGAGGCCAGCCACACCGTGCCATTCGCCCAATGGGCAGCCACAGCTTGCCTGGATTTGAGCTGGGGCGTCACGATACTGGCGATAACGCCTACCGGCAACGAATCCACCTGCCACACGCTGCACCGGCTGGTGCGCGCCGGGTTTAATCCGATTTTATTGGTGGTGGAACCAGATCATGAATTTGGCCGGGTACGCGAACACGCCCGGCGTCTGGGTTTTGCCGCGTATCACGTCACCGAACGACGAGACCTGGAACGCTGGCAACGGCCGTATCCCAACTAACCATGCGCACCCAACCCGCCAGCCAACCCGTCAGCCAACCGCCCGGTCAACCGAGCGGCCAACCGAGCGGCCAACCGAGCGGCCAACCGCCCACTTCCCCCATCGTCATCACTTCCTGGTCGCGCAGTGTCTTTCAGCCGGCGCTGATCATTGCCAACGCTCTGGCGCTGATCAGCGCGCCCTTGTTTGTGCTGCGCCGATTTGACGCGGAACGGCCGTGGCTCATCCTGCTGATCGTTTGTCTGCTCGTCGCCCTGGAAGGATATGCCACCACCATCTGGCTGCTGCAACCGGAACGCCGCCTGCTCAATCACGGCCGTTATCGCGCCGCTGAAGCGCTGGTGCTGCTGGTGCTGCTGCGCCTGGTATCCTGGGGCGTCGTCGGCAACTGGCCGACTGCCCAGAGCTGGATAGAGTTGTTGTCTAACCCGCTCTTGTTGTTTTTTGACGGCTTTTTTGCCGCCGCGTTGGTGGCTGTCTATGCGACGTGGTATCGCACCCTGAACATGAGCAACGTCTTCATTCGTCTGGCCCCCGACGCCGCCGAACGGCACTACTACGCCATCCCCCGGCCGGAACGCATCGAAGCCAACCAGCCAATGCCTATCAATCGGGAAGCTTTGCAGAACAATTTCGCCCAGCAGTTTTTGGGCGGCGCGATTTTGGTCTTGTTTTGCACGGCGATATTGTCTATTGATCTGGCGACTATCGAAACCATCCGCAATCCGCTGACCGAAGGCATCGGCCGTTTGCGGCTGCCGCCGGGCATGTTGGTGGGGTTGCTGCTCTATTTTTTGACGAGCTTTCTGCTGTTCAGCCAGGCGCGGCTGACCATGATGGAAGTCCGCTGGTTACTGGAAGATGTGCAGAAAAGTCCCGGTATCGGCCGGGTTTGGACCCGGCGCACGGCGCTGATTTTGCTGGTGATTGGGTTGGGGGCGGCCTTCTTGCCGGTGGGTTCCACGTTTGTTTTTAGCCAGATGCTGAGCTGGTTGATTTACGGCGCGATGTGGGTGATAACGGCCGTCTTCCAAATTCTCGCCTTCCTCATCCTGGCCCTGCTCGCTTACCTTTTCCCCAATCGCACACCCGCCGAGCCGGAGCCAATAGAACCCATGCCACCCTTCCAGCCCCAGGGTTTGCCAGAACTCACGGAACCCGTCCAGAGCGATCTCATGCAAATGATCCTGGCGTCGGCCTTTTGGGCAGTCGTCATCGTCATGACCGTTTTGGCTTTTTCCTTCTTTCTGCGGGAACGAAACATCAAAATCAATTCGGCTCTGTTCCGTCAGGTGTGGCAGGTCATCGTCGCAGGGTGGCGCGCCCTGTGGCACAGGGTCAAGTTGCAGGCAAAAGAAGTCCAGGAAGCGCTGCAAACACGCCGCCAGAGCGCCTTAGCCCCCAAAAGCATCAGCCCGGGCTGGCGATTCGTGCGCCTCAACGCTTTATCGCCCCGCGAAAAAGTACGCTATTTTTACCTGTCTACAGTCAGGCGCGCCGGTAACGAGGGCGTCCCACGGCAAGAAAGCGAAACGCCCACAGAATATGCCGGGGACTTGAAGGGCAACTGGCCGGAAACTGGCCCGGAAATTGACGGCCTGACAGAGGCATTTTTACACGCACGCTACAGCCGTCAACCGGTCACGGAAACCGACGTTCCCCCCATCAAAGCGCAGTGGCAGCGGATAAAGGCCGCCATCCGCCACCGAAAAAAGGCAGCGAACCCAGCGACGGATGAAGAGAACGTTTAGGAATGGGAATTTAATAATATACGGAACTAAGATCGAAGATTAGTATTCGACCCATCTTCAATCTTTAATTTTCAATCTTTCACAGGGTGTTCTATTCCCGTTCTTTAGAATCCGTCATCCGAAGACGGATTATGGCTAAGTGAATACGGGCTTCAACGCCCCACAATCGCCGTCAGAATCCCCCAAATGAGCAGCCCGGTCATGAACCGGAATAAGGTAGGATTGAACACAAACCCAAGTTCAGCCAAAATCCACTTGAAGACAGCTCCCACCACGGCCCCAAACAACACGCCAACGATGGCGCCCTTCAACGCTTTGTCTGGGACGGTGAGGGCGACGCCAATCACTGCGCCGGCCATGACCGCATACAACGTATAAATGAGACCCTGCAAAATCATCGAACCGACAACAGTGCCCGTAGCGCCGTCCAGGGAATTGATGATGGACCCCATCGAAGCGCCTGTTACCTGGCCGATGCGTACAAGCTGGTATACGGCCATGCCCAGGCCCAACAGCAGCCCAATCAACAAAGCACGCCCCAGGGCGTCGGGCGTTTGGATGATGGGTATCACAATCGCCCCGACGATTAAACCGGCAATAATCCCATCCCAAGCGCCGGAGGCTAGATTTGTCCAGGCGTCCAGCAGGATGCTGGCCACAATTCCCAGACTAAACCATTGGCTTATTAGCAGATTTGTCATTGCGTCTTCACCTTTCCATTGTCACTGTTGTACGGCCGTTAACCATATAATCGCCACTTTTGCGTAATCACCTGAAAACAAGTTCTGTCTCAGTTTGTGACGGTTTCTGAAACCTTCCAGGTCAAATTCGCAAATGGTTAGCTGAATTATAACGAATTAATGACATCCCTTAAAATTCCTGGCATTTACTACCGGGACGCATAGAATTGGCACGTTTGGTTTGCTTGCCGGACTCAGGCGAGAGCGGCAGCCCAAACACAAAATAAGCAACCCTTTCAAGGTTAAGGAAAGATTTTATGAACCAAATTGTGGAATGTGTGCCGAATTTCAGCAACGGCCGTGATCCCGAAATTTACAACGGCATCGCCGAAACCATCCGGTCGGTAGCCGGCGTTCAGGTCTTAGACGTGAGCGCCGATCCCGACCACAACCGGACCGTCATCACCTTCGTTGGCCCGCCGGCCGGCGTGGAAGAGGCCGCCTTCCGGTCCATCGCCTACGCCGCGCAGCACATCAACCTGGACCTCCACCACGGCGAACACCCGCGCCTGGGCGCGACCGACGTGTGCCCCTTCATCCCCATCGCCAACGTAACCACCGCCGACTGCGTCGCCCTGGCGAACCGTCTGGGCGAGCGCGTGGGCAAAGAACTGGGCGTGGCCGTCTATCTGTACGGCGACGCCGCCACCCGGCCCGAACGCAAAACCCTGGCGGCCATTCGCAAAGGGGAGTATGAACTGTGGAAACAAGAGGTCGCCACGAACCCGGAGCGGCAGCCGGATTATGGCCCGGCAGAGCCAAAAACCTGGGGGGCGACGGTGATTGGGGTACGGCCGTTTCTCATCGCCTACAACATCTACCTCAACAGCGACAAAGTGGAAATAGCCGAACAAATCGCCCGCAGCGTGCGCTTCATGGGCGGCGGGCTGCGCTTCGTCCAGGCCAAGGGCTTCCTGGTGGAAGGCCAGGCTCAG
>CALFEW010000801.1 GCA_937958365.1 uncultured Chloroflexota bacterium
TCAGCGAACGACTGTACCAACCTAAAACCATCCACTTACTGCCCGCCACCGAACTGCCCGGCGGCCTGGTAGAGCGCATCGGTTCTGAGATGGTTGAACGGGTTGAAGAGCTGCGGCTCTGGCTGGAAGCGCAAAACCCGGCGCTGCCCATAGACGCTTTTTTGTACAATCTGTTCAATGACTTGCTGGCCCAGCCCCGTTTCCAGCCGGAACCCGACCTTTCGGGCGCGGCCGTGTGCGATTGGCTGGTGCAGTCGGCCACGCGCCTGCGCCAATCGGCTCAGGCCATTGGCTTGAATACCCCCGCCGCCATCGGGACCGTCTTCATGGAGGGCATCCATCAGGGGCTGGTGACGGCCAATCCCCCAGACCTGGGCGACCCACCCGACCCGAACGGCGTGATGATTTCGACGATTTATGGCTATTTGTTGGCGGGACGGCCGTTGCAATTTCAGGTATGGCTGGAAACGGCCGCGACTGGCTGGTGGGACATCCCCAAACAACCGCTCAGCAACGCCTTCGTCCTGGCCCAAAGCCGCGCCGCCGACGCCCCCTGGACCACCGACGAAGAATTTGCCATCCGCAACCAACTTCTCAGCCGCATCATACGCGGCCTGACCAACCGCTGCACCGGCCAGATCATCCTGGCCAACAGCGACCTGGACCGTCGCGGCCTGCGGCAAGATGGCCCCCTCTGGCGTGCCTTGCAGCCTGTCATTCGCCACCAAACCGCCCAGCCAAAATAAAAACTCCCAAAGCCTCGCAGACTTTGGGAGTTTTAGATTGGACCAATCTTGGAGATTGATCCAACCTGTGCCACGATGTTGTCAGAGTTACTCAGCCAGCTTCTCTTTGTACTCTTTCACCAGATCGCGCTTCAGCACTTTGCCCACCGTCGTCTTGGGTAGTTCCGTGCGGAATTCAATGATGCGCGGATACTTGTACTTTGCCAGTTGCGTCTTGCACCATTCCATAATTTCTTCTTCGGTCGTCGCGTCGCCCGGTTTTTTCACGATCCAGGCTTTTACCGTTTCGCCACGTTTCGGGTCTGGCACGCCGGCAACGGCCGCTTCCACCACCGCCGGATGCTGCACCAACACCTCTTCCACTTCTCGCGGATAGACGTTGTAGCCACCGGCAATAATCATGTCCTTCTTGCGATCTTCAATGTAGAAGTACCCTCTTTCATCCATGCGGGCAATATCGCCAGAGTATAACCAGCCATCACGCAAGGCATTGATGCTCTCTGTGGGCATATTCCAGTACCCCTTCATGACCGTCGGTCCTTTGATGAGCAGTTCGCCAATCTCGCCCACAGGCATATCGGTTTCGCCATCAACCGCGTCCACAATGCGGCACTCCACCCCCGGCAGCGGCAGTCCAATCGAACCTTCCCGATTTTCGCCTTGCAGTGGGTTGCAATGGGTAGCGACAAAGGTTTCGGTCATACCAAAACCTTCCAGCAACTTGCCGCCGGTCAGCTCCTCAAAACGACGCTTCGTCTCAATCAGCAGCGGCGCGGAGCCAGAAATACAGGCGCGAATAGATGTCACGTCATATTTGCCGGCCGCGACGTCTGGATTATTGTTAATGGCGATGTACATCGCCGGCACGCCGGGGAAAAGGGTCGGCTTGTACTTGTCAATCGTCGAGAGCAAATCCTTCTGATCACGCGGGTCTGGCACGATGTACAACGTGCCGGCAATCGCCGTCGAGAAAATCATGGCGGTGATCATGCCATAGGAATGGAAGAAAGGAATAGACCCAACAAAACCTTCTTTGGCTTCCTGCCAATCGAGCCATGATTTCAACATTTCCATGTTGGCGGTCAGGTTGCGGTGCAAGCCAATCGCTCCCTTCGCCAAACCGGTTGTGCCACCGGTATATTGCAGCATGGCTACATCATCCAGCGTCACCTGAACTTTAGGCGACGGGCTGCGTCGTCCTAATGCCAGGAAATCCTGAAAGGTCAGGTCGCCCGCTTCTGGTTTGGCGTCGTCACCGCCTTTCTTTTCGCGCAAAAGGGTGAAGAGGAGTTTGAGGACGGGGGGGAAATATTCTTTGATGTTGGCGACAATGACCCGTTTGACCTGGGTATGGCCTTTACGCTGAACGTTTTTCAACAAAGGATAAAAGCGGCTCATAACAAATACAGTCTCAGCGCCGCAGTCCGCCAGTTGATGTTCTAATTCTCGTTCGGTATAGAGGGGATTGGTGGCGATGACAATGCCCCCGGCTTTCATGATGCCAAAGTAACTGATAACAAACTGCGGCGTGTTCGCCATATAAATGACGGCGCGATCTCCTTTTTTGAACCCATTGGCCGCCAAAGCCGCGGCGATGGCGTCGGTTTCTTCTTTGAATTGCTGATATGTGAAGGGGTGTCCCTTAAAATTGATGGCAACGTGTTTGGGATATTTGCGAGCAGACTCTTCCAACATGTCCAGAATGGTGGCCTTGAGCGGCGGAATGTCATTCGGCACACCGGGATCGTAGGATTTTTGCCAGGGCTTGTCAGTATAGGTAATCTCCATCGAACGTTTCTCCTTTTTCCAATGGGTGATAACGTGTAAAGGCAAGTCTTTCTTCGGTTTAACGCTCCCCTCGCCCTTGTGCTTGTTGTTAGTCCAAAGATGCAGCCGATCGGCGGTTCACGTTGTCACAAAATAATTGTACCGTTAAATTTGGTACCCCCTGATTGAAATATAGCACCTTTCCCAGACTCAAGTAGTTGCAAACGGCGTGTTTTGGGGATGATCTTTATCACCTCGTGGCAGGTTCGTGGCTGTCTGGATTTGTGGTTATACTTTGGAGGAGTTGATAGTGGGGAATGGATAGTGGGAAGTGGTTTTCCGAAATCCGAAATCCAACATCCGAAATAAGTAAGGGGTATGTTATGAGTAGCGAACAAATGATTGCATTTCAGGGGGAGCCGGGCGCTTATTCGGAGCAGGCGGTGCGGCAGCATTTTGGCGCGGCGGCGCGTACGCTGCCCTGTCGGACATTTACGGAGATATTTGAGGCGCTGCATCACGGCCGTGTAACCCACGGCATGTTACCGGTCGAAAACTCATTGGCCGGTACGGTCGTCCCCGCCTACGACTTGCTGATGGACCACGACCTCTCAGTCCAGGCCGAAGCCATTGTCAAAGTAGAACACTGCCTCATGGCGCCCGCCGGAACCCAACTGGCCGACGTGAAGCGCGTCAAATCCCACTACCAGGCGTTGGCGCAATGCGAGCAAACGCTGCGCCGTCTGGGCCTGACGCCGGTTGAGTATTACGATACGGCCGGCGCAGCCCGCGACCTGGCCGCCAACCCGGAGCCGGGCACGGCGGCCATCGCCAGCGAACTGGCTGCGCAGACTTACAATCTGGAGATTTTGGTACGTAATCTGGAAGACCTGAGCTTTAACTTTACGCGCTTTTTTGTCTTGGGGCGCGGCGCGCCGCCCCGGCAAGACCCCAGCAAGACCTCGATCATCTTCACGACGCGACACGTCCCCGGCGCGTTGTATGCGGTGATGGGCGAACTGGCACAACGCAACATCAATCTGACGAAGATCGAGTCCCGGCCGCGGCGTAACCGCCCCTGGCATTATCTCTTTTACGTAGATTTTGAAGGCCACGAAGATGACCCGCCGGTGCGCGATGCGCTGCTGGGCATTCTCAAGCAGGCGTCGTTTTTGAAGGTGTTAGGCTCGTATCCGGCGGCCAGGGGGTTGACAATTGACCATTGACAATCGTCAATTGCCAACTACCAGCGGATTCAAATAGAGCGCGTCAGACGGTGGCAGCAGGGGGGATTGCACTTGCAGGCGACGGCCGTTTTCCGGCACATACAGCCCAATCTCCACCGGGTAAGAACCGGGCGGGGTCCCCTCCGGCAGCACGATCTGGTACGCATCCACCACCACTTCGCCTTCCACCCAGCGGCTCGTTGGATATTGGCCCTGCTGCGGCACGGCGTCTTGCTGCCAGGCGCAGCACGTGCCATCCTGGTTTAAGACGTGGACAAAAACGGTGTAATCGGCCGTCGGCGATGTGAGGGCCTGCCATACCAGGCGCAAGTCAAACGTTCCGGCCGTTTCGCCCGGTTCCAGGTCATAGCCCAACAGCTTGATCTCGCTGCCAAAAGTCGCATCCTGTGGGAATTGTGTGTTCGGCGGCGTGAAGAGACGCGCCGTCTCGTTCACGGTCAACGGCCCCAAATCCAACTCATAAAGCGATTCATTCGCGCCAGCCAACAAACGAAGCTGCAAGCGATAGACGCCTGGCTCCAGATTCAGCGGAATCGGCAGGCGTTGATGGTCTATGACAAACTGCGGCGTGGCCCAACTGACGAAGGGATACGTGCCATGCACCGGCTGCGTCTCCAACAAAATCCGGCCCACGTTGTCTGAGCGGTACGCCTCGATGCGAATGGCAAGGCGCGCCTGCGGCGTCTTGGCCTGCCACCAAAAGGCCAGGTCCAGGGTCTCGCCGGTGCTGATGGAGGCGCCGCCGCGCTGATAACCCAGCAGGCGCAGCCCTGGCCGGATGTGTTCATTGATGGGGATGGGTGGTTGCGGCAGCGGATCGGGCGGCTTCCCGGCCGTGACCGGCGCGTCTTCAATCACCAAAGAATCACCGGCGAAACGGCCGTCTTCATCCAACACCGGCAGTCGTTGCCCGCTGGCTTCGTTAAACCAGCCCAGGCGCAGGCGATAATCGCCCGGCGGCGCGCCCGGCGGCACGGGTACGTCTACCCGCTGCACCACAATCTCACCCGGCTGCCATTGCGCTACCGGGTAAGCAAAAGTTTGCGCCTGGCTCCAGCGCGTACCCCAGGCATCCTCCAGATGAACAAACGGCGTAAATTCGGCCGATGGGGTGGCGTTGATGCGCCAGTACAGGGTCAGCGGCAGGGTTTCTCCGGCGGCGGCTGTGCCTAAATCGTAGCCAAACAGGGTGACGGCGTTGTCGAAGTTGGCGGTTTGGCTGTGGGAGGGCGTGATGGTGGGCACGGCCGTTACGCGATACGCCACAAACGCCGGTTGTCCGTCCGGCCCGTTCACCGTGGGCAGTCGTTCTGCCCCGGCCAGGAACGGCGCAGACCACGCCGGCTGCGGGCTGTTCGCCGGGTAAACGATCAGCGCCGAACCGGACGGCGGCAGCACCAATGCGGCGCTGTTTGGCAGCCATTTCACGTCGCCATAGCGCCCGCTCAGATAGGCGATGGTGGGATGCTGATAATGCAGCGCGGCGACGTACAGGGTTTCGTTGGGATTGGGCGGCAGGTCATTGAGGAAGGCGGCGACGGCCGTTAAGTCCCCATCCGTCGCGTAAAACAGCGCCGGGTCCACAGCCCATTGGCGAAAATACAACCGCTCCACCAGGAAACCTTCGGCAAACAGCAGCACGCCGCAAATTGCCAGAAAGCCATAATGGGAAAGATACGGCCGTTTCAGCCGCTGCGCTAAATCGTCCATTAAAGCGACAAAACCCAACCCCGGCAGGTAAAAAACAAACGGGATCAGGCCGATGGCCCGCAAGTTGCTGGGCGTGATTTCGTTGATGGCCAGAGCGGTCGGCAAAATCATGATGAAAGGGGCGCTGAGCAGCAACACGGCTGCTGCCCGCTGCCAATCTGCCTGGTATCGCCGCCAACGCAGCAAACAAACAAACCAGCCCACCACCAACAAAGCGCCCCAAAATGCGCTGAACAACGGCCGTCCCGGCACGTTAAAGCGGATGTACGGGTCGCCACGCAGGAAAAACATTTGCAGCGTGCGGCCATAACTGTCCAGCAGCGTCAGCCAGCTAACCGAGCCTACCTGTCCGATTCGCACCCAAAAGGCGTCGGGATGGGTGGCGAAAAAATAGAGCAGCGGCGACAAAACGACCAGCCCTACCCCGGCCACCAGGAGCAATTGCAGCCAGCGTGTTTTGGCCTGACGGCGGCTGAACAAAAGGGGAACGGCCGTTACCAACAACAACGCCGGAAACAAACGCACTGCCAGATAGGTATACCCGGCCAGTCCCAAAAACAGGCCGCTTACCACCAACCAGCGCCACTGCTGCCGCTTCAGACCGCGAAACAGCGCGGCCACCGTCAATGTTTGCAGCAGCGGCTGGGTAATCACCCGGAAACCCAAATGACTGAACAACAAATGCCAGAAGCTTACCGCCAGCAAAGCGGCCGCCAACAGCGCCACACGCCGGTCGTCAAACAGTTCACGCCCCAGCCAATACGTCGCCGCCACCGTCAGCAGGCCGACATACGCGGCCGTGAGGCGCAAGGCAAATGTGGACTCGCCCACCAGCCGCGCCGTTAGCCCGGTGAGGTAAAAAAACAGCACTTCTTTGCCGGTATAACTTTCAATGAAGATCGGCCGACTCTCGCCCCGCGCAATTTCCGCCGTGAGCGTGCCATTGGCGGCCTCGTCGTAATGCATACCCGGCGGGATGGTCGCTAAATCCGGCAGGCGCAAAACGGCCGCTACCAGTAAACACAACAGCATAAAGAGAAGCGCGTGATGGCGGTTGATATGGATCATGAAGGGGGATTTTAGCCTGTTGGCAATTAAACGTCATGCGTCAATATCTGGCAGTTGCCCATTGACCGGTGGCTGTTAACCATCGGCAAAGGGCAGTTTTGGGCCTGTTACCACGAGAATTGTGTTATTCTTCACAAGCGTAGGTTTTACGTAGGTTTTGCGTAGGACCGGCGTACAGTGTGCCGTAGAGGATTTGTCATAGAATAGTACGTGAAGGGTAAAATCTCTTCTTCTTCTCCTCCTTTTAACGAGAGTCAGGTTTCGGCGTTCCTGACTCTCCAAAAAATAATCGGGCTGGTCTGTTGGGGACCAGCCCGTTTTTGTTTTAAAGCGATAGCCGTATAATCCCCCGCTATGCCTGCGACAGAAACAGAGAACAAGAAGGTGGATAACGGCCGTTCCCAGGTCCTACGCGCCGCCGGTTTGATGAGCATTGCCGTGCTGCTCAGCCGCGTCGTTGGGCTGGTGCGCGACATGGTGACGCTGAATTACCTGGGCACAGAGACGCTGGAAGCCAACGCCTATGCCGTCGCCAGCCGCTTCCCCGAAGCCATTTTCCTCATTGTCGCCGGAGGCGCCATCGGCTCAGCGTTTATCCCCACCTTTTCCGCCTACTTCGTGCGTGACGACGAGCCGGGGGCGTGGCGGCTGTTCTCGTCGGTCATCAACCTGATTACTCTGGTGGTGACGGGGATCGCCATTCTGGCGGCCGTGTTTGCCGCGCCGCTCATCGAGTTCTTTTACGGCGACCAGATCGCCCTGGCCCCGGAACTGCTGCCGCTCACCGTTTCCTTAATGCGCGTCATGCTGCTGTCAACCATTATTTTTGCCGCCAGCGGCGTGATCATGGGCGCGCTGAATGCCCGGCAGCATTTTTTGCTGCCGGCGCTGGCTCCCACCATTTACAACCTGGGCATCATCGCCGGGGCCGTGCTGTGGGTGCAGCCCGACGCCGGCCCAACGCAGGGCAAGGCGATGGGGCTGGCGGTGGGCACAGTGATTGGCGCGTTGGGGCATTTCCTGGTGCAACTGCCGGGACTGGCGCAAAAAAAGGCCCACTATGAACCCATCGTCACCGTACGTGATCCGGGGGTGATTCAGGTGTTGAAGTTGATGGCCCCGCGGGTGCTGGGGTTGTCGTTTAGCGAGATCAACAAGTTTATTATTTTGTTTCTGACGGGAACGGCCGTGATGGCTTTAGGCAGTCTACCGGCCATTAACACTGCGTTTCGCATCATTAATTTGCCGTTGGGCATTTTGGGGCTGGCTTTGGGCGTGGCGGCGTTTCCAACGCTGGCAACCCTGGCGGCGCGTCAGGCGCTGGACGACATGCGGGTCATTATCACCGATTCGCTGCGGCTGCTGCTTTTCCTGGGCCTGCCGATTACGGTGTTGCTCATGCTGCTCAGCGAGCCGATCATCACGATTTTGTTTGAGCGCGGCCTGTTCGACGCCGAGTCTACGGACTTTGCCTCGCTGGCTTTGTTTTATCTGTCGCTGGGATTAATCGCTCTGATGATGCTGGAAGTGATCGCCCGATCATTTTATGCCCTCAGCGACACGCTGACGCCGGTGTTGGCCGGTGGGGTGCAAATTGTCATCATGGCCGGGCTGAGTTTGTGGCTGAGCCTGGTGGTGTTTCCGGGACGGGGCTTGCTGCCGTTGGGCGGGCTGGCGTTGGGTTTTAGCCTGTCCAACTATTTTGAGGTGGCGCTGCTGCTGTGGCTGCTGCGGCGCAAGATGGGGCGGCTGGAAGGCCGGGCGCTGCTAGATGGCGGCTGGCGGATGAGTGTGGCGGCGGGGGTGATGACGGCCGTTACCCTCTTCACCCTCTCCCTCATCCCGGCTTCCCCCTGGTGGCATCTCCTGGCCGGCTCCGCCGCTGGCGGCGCTGCCTACCTGCTCGCCTGCGCCTTGCTGCGCGTAAAGGAATTGGGACAGTTTGTGGCCTACGGCCGTCGGCGGTTGGGCAGGGGGTAGCGGAAGGTGGTCCGTATTCCGTGGTCCGCTTACGGAATACGGCTTACGGCTTACGGAATACGGCCTACGTCTTCCCCCGTTTCTCGCGTAACTCCTGAAAGAATTGTTGCAACAAAACGGCCGCTTCCTCCTCTAACACCCCCGATGTGATGGCGACCCGGTGGTTAAATTCTGGCGCGCGCAGCACGTCCACGACGGTGCCATCCGCGCCAAAGCGCGTGTCCCGCGCCCCATAGACCAGCCGGGGCAGCCGCGCCTGAATCATTGCCCCGGCGCACATGGGACATGGCTCCAGGGTGCAGTACAGTGTCACGCCGATAAGACGCCAGTTTTGCACGGCCGTTGCCGCCGCCCGCAGCGCAATCATCTCCGCATGAGCCATGGGGTCCAGGTCGGTTTCCTTGCGGTTGAAGCCGGTCCCAATGATTTCGCCGTTTAGCACGGCCACAGCGCCCACCGGCACTTCGCCCAACGCTGCGGCTTGTTGGGCCTGGGCCAACGCCAGACGCATCCAATGGGCGTCGGCCTCCAGGACTACATCGTCGGGGATGGGCTTCTTTTGCAATAAATCATCTATCATGCGCCAGATTATAACACCACTATGTTTGCAGATTGATGAATGGGACGCGGATAAACGCGGATAAGCCGATTTTCACTATATCAGTGTTTATCCGCCGCATCCGTGAAAATCCGCGTCCCATTTCTTAAAAGTGCAAAGGTAGTGAACACCAACCACCCCCCAAACCTGATGGAACAAACGGCCGTTTCCCGCCGTTATAAATGGCAGCAGCCTTGCCTGGTTATTGTTCGCTGCCAAAGGCATGAAACGACCAGCAAACGGCGAGCAAACGCCCTATGTCGTATGCTTTGCCGGGTTTGGTCATGAGCCAACGATTGGTATGCTGTCGGCAAACAATTACCCTATAACAGCTTGCTACCTATAAGGAATTTGTTATAGTGCATAGGTCGTCTACGAAGACCATTGCACTCCCCTAAACATCTGTTATTGTCTTACCAGGAGATGAACCATGCGTAAATTGATTGCGCCCTTCTTATTAATCACCCTTATATTGCTCATATTATTGGCGGCTTGCCGTCGGGATGAACCGGCAGAAGAACTGCCCACGGCCGTTCCCACGGCCGCGCTTCCCCAACCCACAGACCAACCCGCCGCCGAGCCAACGGCCGTGCCCCAACAATCCACTGTAGACCCGGCCGACATTGACTGGCCGCCACAAGTGATTTACTCCAGCCCGGCCGTCGGTGAAGAAGTGCTGCTGGATGGAGCGATCACCATTCGCTTCGACCAACCCATGGACCAGAGCAGTGTCGAGCAGGCGTTGGCCGTGCAAAATGTGGCGGAAGAAACGGCCGTTGCCGGTGAACTCACCTGGCCCCGCCCTGACACCGTTATCTTCACCCCCGCCGACCAACTCAACCGCCAGCAAACCTACCGCGTCATGGTCGGTGAAACGGCCACAGGCGAAAACGGCCAGGCCATGAGCGCCCCGGCCGAATTTGACCTGCAAACCATCGGTGCGCTGGAAGTGGCCCAGGTCATTCCCGAAAATGGCGCTACCGGCATCGCCGCCGATGGAACCGTCACGGTGCTGTTTAACCGGCCGGTTGTGCCGTTGGTAACGACCGATCAACAGGCCAATCTGCCCCAGCCGCTCACCTTTAACCCGCCGGTGGAAGGGCAAGGCGAATGGACCTCCACCAGCATTTACCGCTTCACCCCCAGCGTCGCCATGAACGGCGCGTCTAACTACCAGGTAACGGTAAACGCCGGGTTGGAAGACGTGACCGGCGCGCTGTTAGAGGACGACTACACCTGGCGCTTTGCCACGGCCGCGCCAGAAGTAGAGCGCATCCAAATCGGCCAGGAAGAGATCCGCGCGGAAGGCGCGGCCGTGCCCCCCACGGAAGCCATCACCGTCACCTTCAACATGCCTATGGATCGCGCCTCGACCCAGGCGGCCATCTCTGTGCGCGGCGTGGACGCCCCGGCCGCTTCATTGACCTATGCCTGGTCGGATGGGGACCGCGTGGTCACGTTGCAGGCAGACCCCAGGCTGCAACTGGAAACTGATTACCAGGTGATTGTGGAGACCGGCGCACAGGCGGCGGCCAGCGCCGCCAACTTAGGCGAACAAGCCATCAAAGCCTTTACCACCGTGCCATTTCCGGCCGTGATCAGCACCCAGCCAGAGAACGGGACCACGTCGGAAACGTGGCAGCGCGGTTTTTCCGTGACGTTTGCCGCCCCGATGAACCCGGACACCCTGGAAGACCGCGTGATCATTGAGCCGGCGCCCAGCAATCCACGTTACTCTTTCTCCCAGTGGGACCGCTTCGACATGTACCTGGACTTCCCCCTGGAACGTTCGACTACTTACCGGATCACCATTCCTGGCGACGCTGCCGACCCGTATGGCAACACCCTGGGTCAGGATTACACCTTTGAATTCACCACGCCAGACGCTTCGCCGGTGGCTTCGTTTAACCTGCCCGGCGCACTGACCCAGCTATCCACCAGCTTTGAAACGGCCGTAGACCTCATCTATCGCAACGTATCAGAAGTCACGGTGAATCTGTACGATGTCGGGGTGCCCGCCCAATACTTCAGCAACGTTTACAGCCTGTACGATTACCAACCAGAAGTTGCGCCACTGCGTACCTGGACCCTGGATGTGTCGGGCAGCGGCGTGGAATCGTTGTCTCTGGCCGATGGTGGTTCGCTGCCTACTGGCGTCTACTTCCTCAGCGCCAGCGCGCCGGAAGTCAGCGATGACTTCCGCTACTGGCAGTTGCAGCGGGTCATGCTGGTGGTAGGCGATACCAACCTGGTGGTGAAAGAGATGCCCGACGAAGTGCGCGTATGGGCCACCAACATCGCCTCCGGCCAGCCGGCGCAGGGCCTGACCGTGGCCCTCTACGACACCAATGGCACGCCGCAAGGCACGGCCGTTACCGACGCCAGCGGCTTTGCCCGTTTCGCTTATCAGCGCGATACCAATGGGCAAAACGGCGTCACCGTGGTAAGCAATGAACCGGGTCAGGCCGGGTTTGGCGTCGCCAACAGCCTGTGGAACGGCGGCTTCCAGCCGTGGCGTCTGGGCATTGACCAGGGCTATAACGACCCCAGCCTGCCCTTCGCCTACCTGTACACCGACCGGCCCATTTACCGGCCGGGGGACACCGTGCATTACAAAGGCATCGTGCGCGACCCGGACTTTGGCCGCTACACCCTGCCCAACCTGACCGAAGCGACCGTGCGCATCACCCCGGTCAACTACTATTCCGAAGGCGGCATTGACGAGACCATTCCCGTCACCCTGGACAGCGACGGCGTCTTTTATGGCGAGTGGGTCATCCCGGAAGATGCGCCTTTGGGAGCCTTGAACATTTACATGGAAGGGCAAGATTGGGAAACCATGCGCGCTTTCAGCGTGGCCGAATACCGCGCCCCGGAATTCCTCATCACCATGACGCCGGACAAGCCGGAAGCGCTGCGCGGCGAAACGGTGAACGTGACGCTGCAAGCCGAGTATTTCTTTGGCGGTTCGGCGGCCGACCTGAACGTGACCTGGGCCATTTATGAAGATGCTTTTTACCCGACGATTGATGGGCCTTATTACGCCTTTGGCGACAACGGCGGCTTTTATTTCGAGGACTTAGGCCCCTATGGCTTCCTCGGCGGCGGTGGGACGTATGGCAACTGGTTGACTTCTGGTGAAGGCAAAACGGACGCCAACGGCCGTATCACCATCCCCCTGCCCGCCAGCTTATTACAAGACGCTGAAGACGGCAGCCGTAAAGTCACCGTGGAAGCCGCCGTCAGCGACCTGGCCGAATTCCCCGTCACCAGCCAGACCAGCGTGGCTTTCCACGCCGCCGATGGCTACGTGGGCATACGCCCCGCCGAGTATTCGGTGACGGCCGGTGACGAAGCCACTATGGAGTTGTTGACCGTAGACTGGGCGGGTTCACCCCTGCCCAATCAAGACGTCTCGGTCACATTCTACCGGCGTGATTGGGAAAGCGAACGCGACAGTGACTTTGGGCAATACTACACGCGCTGGATTCCGGTAGATACGGAACTGACCCAAATAGATGTGACCACCGACGCGCAAGGCGAGGCCGAAGCCAGCTTTACGCCGGAAGAAGGCGGCACCTACATCGCCGTCGCCACCCTGACAGACGGGCAGGGACGGCAGCAAACGTCCACCACGGCCGTTTGGGCCATAGACGAGAACTTTAGCGACTGGCGCTCTGCGCCGCGTGAGTACGGCATGGACCTGGTGGCCGATCAACAAAGCTACCGCCCCGGCGACACGGCGCGTATCCTGGTGCAGTCGCCGTTTGGCGAGCCGGTGAACGCCTGGTTAACCATCGAACGCGGCAACATGATTGAAGAGCGGGTGGTGCAGGTGACGGGTGGTCAGGTTTTGGAGATTCCCATCACGCCCATCTTTGCGCCGAACGTGTATGTGGGGATAACGGCCGTTAAACCCGTGAATCCCGACGACGAGACACGGCCGTACGCCGACATCCGCACCGGCATCGTAGAACTGACCGTCTCGCCGGAACAGCAGGAACTAACCCTGACCCTGACGCCACGCGAAACAGAACTGGAACCGGGAGATACGGCCGTTTTCGACATCCAGGTGACAAACTTCGCCGGGCAGCCGGCCCAGGCCGAACTCTCCCTGGCGCTGGTAGACCTGGCCGTCCTCACCCTGAAACCGGACAACGCGCCGCCTATTCTGGACGCTTTTTATCGTGAGCAGGCGCTCTACAGCTACACCGGTTCTGGCCTGCTGGTTTCCGGCGAAGGGCTAGAACTTGAAGTACCCGAAGAGTTCCTGGGTGGCGGCGGCGGCGGTGGCGGCGACATGGCCGAAGCCGCCCTGAGCCGGGCCGTAGGCGACGAAGACGACGACGTGCGCCGCGATTTCCCCGACACCGCCTACTGGGAAGCCAAGCTGTTCACCGATGGCGGCGGGCAGGCGACGGTGGAAATCCCCCTGCCCGACACCCTGACCACCTGGCGTCTCAGCAGCAAAGTCGTCAACAACGACTCGCTGGTCGGTCAGTCCAACGTGGACGTGGTGGTGAGTTTGCCGCTGTTGATCCGGCCGGTGACGCCCCGCTTCTTCACGGTGGGCGACGTGGTCCAACTTGGGGCCATCGTCAACAACCTGACAGACGCCACCATCGAAGCCACCGTCAGCCTGGAAGCCGACGGCTTTGTGGCAGCGGACTTTGAAGATCAGGTGGTGGATGTGCCGGCAAACGGCCGTATCCTGGTGCGCTGGTCGGTGACGGTAGACGACGTGGAATTTGCCGACCTCACCTTCCGCGTGGAGGGTGGCGGCTACCGCGACGCCACCAAGCCCAGCTTTGGCGTCGGCGAAGACAACCTCATCCCCGTCTACCGCTACGACGCGCCCGACATCGTCGGCACGTCGGGTGTGCTGGAAGAGCCGGGGCAACGGATAGAAGCCATCCTGCTGCCCGACAACATAGACACGCGGCGCGGCTCTGTGGATGTGCAGATCAGCGCCTCCCTGGCTGCGGCGATGATAGACGCCCTGGAAGCGCAAAATGAAGATTTCGCCGATTTTGTCTGCGCCTCCACCGTGATAGATCGGCTGCTGCCCAACACCGCCACCGCCCGCGCCATCACCGAATTGAACCTGGACGAAACGACGTTGCTCAAAGAACTGGACGAACAGATCACGGTAGACATCAGCCGACTGGAAGGTCTGGTGAAAAGCGACGGCGGCTGGGGCTGGTGCTACAGCCCGGAAAGCCAACCCTGGCTGACCGCTTATGGTCTGCTGGCTCTCACCAAAGCCGAAGAGGCGGGCTACAGCGTGAAAGCCGACGTGTTGAGCCGGGCGACCAGCTACTTGCAGCGGCAACTGCGCGACGCAGACGGGCTGGATCGGCCGCATCTGGCGAACCGGCAAGCCTTCTTCTTGTACGTGCTGGCCGAGCGGGACGTGGATGTGGTAGACGAGGCCAATGCCTTGTTCGACGAGCAGCGCGGCTTGCTGGACCCCTATGCCAAAGCGTTCCTGATCCTGGCCTATGAAGCCAATGCTTTTGTCGGCGAGAATCAGGCCACGCTGCTGGCCGATCTGAACGACGCGGCCATCTTCAGCGCCACCGGCGCGCATTGGGAAGACGCCAGGCCGGACTGGGACAACCTGAACAGCGACGTGCGCGGCACGGCCATTGTGTTAAGCGCCCTGGCCCTGACGCAGCCAGATGCCCCCTTTGCCCCGCAAACGGTGAACTGGCTGATGGTGGCGCGCACGGCCGTACGCTGGTCTACGGGTCACGAAACGGCCTGGAGCATCCTGGCCCTGACGGACTGGCTGGCGGCGACTCAGGAACTGGAAGCCAACTATGATTGGGCGCTAACGGTGAACTTGCAGCCAACCGCCGATGGTTTCTTCTCGGAGGCCAACGTGACGGAACGGGTGCAGGAATCTGTGCCCATGAGTCAGTTGGTGGTTGGGGACACCAACTTCCTGGGCTTTGAGCGCGGGTCGGGCGACGGCCGTCTCTATTACAATCTCCATCTCAACGCCTACTTACCGGCCCAGTCGGTGCAGGCCACCAGCCGGGGCATTACGGTGCAGCGCGCCTATTACGACGCGGCCTGCGACCCGACAACTGAGACGTGTCTGCCCATCAACAGCATCGCCGCCGGGCAGCAGGTGCGGGTAGAATTGACCATCATCGCCCCGACAGACCTGCTGTATGTGGTGGTCAGCGATCCCCTGCCTGCGGGCGCGGAAGGCATAGACCCCAATCTGGAAACCAATTCGCAAACTTTTTCCGGCGGCGTGGAAAACGTCGGCCAGGACGAGAACTTGTGGGGTTGGTGGGGTTGGTGGTACTTCAACCGCATCGAATACCGCGACGAGCAGGTCGCCTTCTACGCGGACTTCCTGCCGGCGGGTACGTATCTATACACTTACTTCTTGCAGGCCAACATCCCCGGTGACTACCAGGTGATGCCTACGCTGGCGAAGCAAGCGTTCTTCCCGGAAGTGTTTGGTCGCACGGATGGTATGTTGTTTAGCATCACCGAGTAACCTGCTTTAGATTGGACCAATCTGTGAGATTGGTCCAATCTGTGACGACGCTAACGAATGCCAGGCGCTTGTTAAGCGCCTGGCATTTTTTGTTGATGGCCTCAAGATGACAGAGATCTGGCAGGATTTTGTAATGAAGCACTCCTATAACACCCTTTTTTAATGCCCCTTTAGTCCTATTGCCAATAACGGCCGTTCTCTATTATCGTACACAAAGTTTTTTCTCTTTAGCCGGAAGGTCGCAAACCAAACAGGCGTTTTCCGTGCAACAATTACATAATTGGAGGGCAAAATGACAGCAAAGTATAAGGTTGTAGAGAAGGTAAACCCCAGTGATCGGCTGGCGCCACGCAAGTTCTATCCGTCGTTGCAGACGAACGGCCGTGCCAACCAGCGCACCCTGGCGCTGGAAGCAGCCGACCGTTCATCCATGAGCGACGCCGACATGGCTGCCGCGTTAGCCAACATGCTGGCGCTCATCCCCAAGCATCTGGCGATGGGTGAAGTGGTGGACCTGGGCGATTTTGGTACGTTTCGATTGAGCATTAGCTCAGAAGGGTCGGAAACGCCGGATTCGGTTACATCACGTAACATCAAGAAGGTAAACGTGCGTTTTACGCCTGGTCCCATCTTTAAGGAAGCGTTAGTAAAAATTCACTTCGAGAAGATCGCCGTAG
>CALFEW010000802.1 GCA_937958365.1 uncultured Chloroflexota bacterium
GGCTTACAATGCAGCGTGGTGCAATTGTCACCATTTAATCCGCTGCTTCAGGCAAGGAGACCCTATGAGACCCTTTCATTACCGCCACGTTGTCGGCCTAATCGGCGTCCTGGTTTTTATGCTTTTAAGTGGTTGTGGGGGAGAGTCGGAAACGGCCGTTCCCCCCACCCCCTTACCACCCATAACTCCCCCGCTAACCACTCTATCCAACCCGGCCATCCTGGCCGATGGCTCCAGCACCGTCGGCCCCATCACCATCCAAATGGCCGACAACTTCCGCCAGACCAATCCCGACGCCGCCATCCAAATTGCCATTTCCGGCACCGGTGGCGGCTTTAAGAAGTTCTGCGCCGGTGAAACCGACTTCTCCAACGCCTCCCGCCCCATCAAAGAAAGCGAAATAGCCACCTGCCAACAAAACGGCGTCGAATTCATCGAACTGCCGGTTGCTTTTGATGGCATTGCCGTGTTAACCCACCTGGACAACAACTTTGTAGACTGCCTGACCAGCGCCGAATTACAAACCATGTGGGAATCGGCCGCCTGGCAAACCATCACCAACTGGCAGCAGGTGCGCGCCAGCTTCCCCGACCACCCCCTGACCCTGTACGGGCCAGGAACAGCCTCCGGCACCTACGACTACTTCACCGAAGCCATCGTGGGCGAAGAGGGCGTCAGCCGCCCCGACTTTTGGGCCAACGAAGATGATGAGATGCTGCTGACCGGCATCCACGCCGACCCAACCGCCCTCGGTTTTTTTGGCCTGTCGTATTATGACCGCAACCGGGGCCAGGTGAAGCTGCTGGCCGTGGATCATGGGCAAGGCTGCGTGGAACCCAACACCGAAACCGTAGCGCGAGGGCTTTATCAGCCCCTCTCCCGGCCGCTGTTTATTTACATCAATACAACCAGCCTGGCGCAAAAACCGGCCCTGGACGCATTTGTGGCCTATTACCTGGCCAATGCGGCCGAGCAAGTGGATGACGTGGGGTATATCCCGCTCACCGATCCGCTTTACGATCTGGCGCAAGAGCGTTTTACGGCCCGCCAAACCGGGTCCATTTTTGCCGGGTCCGGCGCAGCGGTGGGTGTTTCTCTGGCGGATCTCTTACTGAAAGGGCAAGAGTGAAGCGCTTGCGCCCTGTTTCGTTGCGGTTCAAGCTGGTGGGGGCGTTTCTGGCGATAGTGGTGGTGTCCATCACCATCGTCGCCGCATTCAACGGCCAGACCATTCGCCGCCAGCTCATCAACGACGTTGGCGAAGATTTGCAAGACCTGGCCGGTTCCAAAGCGCAGGCGGTGGGCGATTTGTTGGCGAAACAGGCCGATACGCTGGAAGCGTTGAGCGTGAATCGGGTGTTGCAGGATGAATTGGAAGCGCAGAGCCAGACGGCCGTTCCCCCATCACAAACCGGCGCACTCTCACCCCAACAGTGGCAAACCCTCCTCGCCAACGACATGAGCCATGAACTGCTGCGCTTTCGCAACAACTTCCCCGACAATTTTGAAGTGCTGGTTACCAACGACCAGGGCGTGTTGGTCGCGGCCACCAATCCCACGCCCGACAGCTATTTTGGCGATGAAGCCTGGTGGCAGGCGGCTTACAAAGCGGGCCGGGGCACGCTGTTTATCGGCCCAACGGCGGCAGCAGACGCTGTCATTTTGGCGCAGCCGGTGTACGGCCGTCAGACGCAGCGTGTCGTGGGCATCTTACGCAGCACATTTAGCCTGGACGCCCTGACCGACATTTTGCTCTTTGAAGAGATGGGGCGGGTCGGTCGGGTGGATTTATACCTGCCCGATGGCGGCCTGATGATTCCCCGGGCCAATGGCCTGAACCATGTCACTCCCGACGCGACTTTAGGCAATCGCCTGGCGCAGCTTGCCGATGGGGCCATTGTCTTTTCCGAAGCAATTTACGACGGCCGTACCAGTCTCATCAGTCAGGCGGCCGTGTTCACCACCGACCCCGGCTCACGCCTGCCGGTGGCCGGGCTAAACTGGCGGATCATCGCCCATGAAGACCGGGCCGTCGCCCTGCAAGCCGTCAGTGCCGCCGGACGAACCACGTTCATCACCAGTCTGGTGGCTCTGGCGCTGACCGGCGTCATGGCCCTGGTTGTCGCCCACTATCTGGTGCAGCCTGTCACCCGCCTCATTCAAACAGTGAACCGCGTCGCCCAGGGCGATCTCGATGCGCGCACGCCCGTCGCCAGCCAGGACGAGATTGGCCTGCTGGCGACCACATTTAACCACATGACCGGCGAATTGCAGCAAACGATGGCCGCCCTCACCCGGCGCACCCACATGCTGGCCACCAGCGCCGAAGTGGCCCAGGCGGCCTCGGCCAGCCTGGAACTGGACCAGGTGCTGCATACGTCGGTCGCGTTGATTTGTGAGCGGTTTGGGTACTATCATGCGTCGGTTTTTTTGATTGAGCCGGGGTCGGATACGGCCGTTCTCCGCGAATCCTACGGCGAGGTGGGCGACATCTTCCGCAAAAGCGGCCACCAACTCCACGTCGGGTCGCAATCGCTGGTGGGGCAGGCAACGGCCAGCCGCCAACCCTACGTCGCCCAAAACGTCGCCGAAGAACCCATGCACTTTAAGCATCCCTTGTTACCAACCACCCGCGCCGAAGCCGTCTTCCCACTACTGGTGGGTGAGTTGGTGATTGGCGCATTGGACGTGCAAAGCAAACGTACCGACGCCTTTCCGCCAGACGTGGTGGCGCTGCTGCAAACCGTCGCCAACCAGGTAGCGGTGGCCGTGCAGCACGCCTGGCTCTACGCCGAACAAATCGCCGTCGCCGAACGCTTTGCCGAAGCAGATCGAATGAAGACGCAGTTCTTAACCAATATGAGCCACGAACTGCGCACGCCGCTCAACTCCATCATCGGCTTCTCGCGCCTGCTGCTCAAAGGCATAGACGGGCCGCTCAACGAAAACCAGTACGAAAGCGTAGATACTGTGCATCGCAACGGTCAGCACCTGCTGGGCCTCATCAACAACATCCTCGATCTGTCGAAAATCGAAGCCGGTAAAGTGGAACTGATCTACGAAGCGGTGGACGTGGCGCATGTCATGGCCGTTATTGCGGCTACCGCCGACGGACTGCTCAAGGATAAACCCGTTACGCTAACGGTTCATGTGCCTACCGGGCTGCCACCTGTTTCCGCCGACCCGATGCGCCTACGGCAGATTTTGTTAAATTTGGCCGCCAACGCCGCCAAATTCACCGACGAAGGGGCCATCGTCCTGGCCGTCAGCGACAGCGAAGACGGGTTGACTTTTTCGGTGGCCGATACAGGCATTGGCATCCCTCTGACGCAGCAGGAAGCGATCTTCCGGGAATTTGTGCAGGTGGATGGGGCATTGAATCGCCTTTACGAGGGGACAGGGTTGGGGCTGCCGATTACCAAACGGCTGGTAGAGATGCACGGCGGGCGAATCTGGCTGACAAGCGCGCCGGGCGTGGGGTCTACGTTTTGGGTGTGGCTGCCGTGGGAGAAGCGGGGTGGGGAACGGCCGTATCCCCCTGCTCAGCGCCACATCACCAGCCAACCCCGTGAATTGCCCATCCCAATTTAGGTGTACCTTACCGTGTTGGCGTACACGCGGTAAGGATACCGCGGCTACCAGAAGTTGAACCAATCTCCAATCCCCATTCTCCGGCCTTAATCAACCATTAACAGCTTCTTATCCCCCCCTTAACGCCGTGTTGAACATCTATTAAATCCGCCAGTTTACCCTTCTCATGTCGGCGTGACCCCAACCTTGAATCTGTGCGCCCGGCAAAAGAAGGCGACATGATTGGGGGTATTGGTCGAATCGCGGACCTGACAGCGCTCAGAAGGGCTATCAGGTATTGGAGAATGGGAGCAGATAATGGAACTACAGACAACGAGACCATCGGGGACAGATTTTGGAGTCAGGCCCACTCACGTCACCTGGGACAGACGGTTGGCGCAGGTGGTTTCGGTGATCGCCAGCCCACCGCTGATGGGGGTAACGGCCGTTACCCTCATCGCCGCCACCTTTGCCACCAACCAGACCTGGACTTTGGCCGCCTTGTATCTGGCGCTGACCATCGTTCTGCCGCTGGCTTTTATCGTCTGGCTGGCGCGGCAGGGGCGCGTCAGCGACCTGGACTTGAGTGTGCGCCAGGAGCGCATCGTGCCGCTTTCCTTTACCCTGGCGGTGATGAGCCTGGGCTGGCTGCTGCTGCACACGGCCGCGGCGCCCCCCTTGCTGCGCGCCTTTGCCACGCTCAATGTCGCGCAGGCAGCGCTCTTCCTATGTATTACTTTGTTCTGGAAGATCAGTATGCACACAACGGCCGTTACCGCCCTGGCAGTCTTGTCTGGCTTTGTTGTGGGTGAGATGGCGCTGCTGCTGTTCCTCACTATCCCGCTGGTCGCCTGGTCGCGGCTGCGCCTGCGCCGCCATACCCTGAGCCAAACCATCGCCGGGGCGCTGCTAGGCGCACTGATGTGTCTGGCCGCCTTGCACCTGTACGGAGTCTAACCCCATGCGCATCGCCATTTTCACCGAAACCTTCCTGCCCAAAATAGACGGCATCGTCAACACCTTTTGTTACCTGTTAGATTACCTGGCCGCGCAGGGCCACGAAAGTCTCTTGTTTGCGCCAGAGGGCAGTCTGGCCCATTACGCCAATACGCCGGTCATCCGCTATCCGGGGGTGACGTTCCCCTGGTATCCCGAACTCAAGCTGGCCTGGCCCACATGGTCTATCGTCGTCTACATCGGTCTGGCTTTAGGCAAAGAGGTTCATTCTTACTTCGACGTGAATCTGCTGCGCCGACTCGCGCCCAGCCAAAACGGCGGATTATCCGGGCGCAATATTGCCACAGTCTGCCGGTCGCTCATCGAGGCGCAGCCGTTAGCGGAGCCGCTAGCGAAACCGGCGACCCAGCTTCAAGGGGGATACGTTTATGACTAACCTTCGCGTTGTGACCATCGTTCAAGCGCGCACCGGTTCATCACGACTGCCGGACAAGGTATTACGGCCGTTGCTCAACAAACCGCTCCTGGTGCGCATGGTCGAGCGGGTGCGGGCCGCCCGACTGGTCGGCACGGTGGTCGTGGCGACCACCACCAACCACGTAGACGACGTGATCGAGATGATTTGCCGCTGGGAAGGCTTCCCCAGCTTTCGCGGCCACGCCACCGACCTGCTAGACCGCCATTACCAGGCGGCGCGGCAGTTCGACGCCGACGTGGTGGTGAAAATCCCCTCCGACTGCCCGCTGATTGACCCGGCGGTGATTGATCGCGTCATTGGCGCCTACCTGGCGCAGCCGGCGGCCTACGACTACGTCAGTAACCTGCACCCGGCCACCTACCCGGACGGCAACGACGTGGAGGTGATGAGCATGGCGGCGCTGACGACGGCCTGGCAGGAAGCACAGCAAGCGTTTGAGCGGGAACACACGACGCCTTTCCTCTGGGAACGACCCGAACGCTTTCGCCTGGGCAACGTCGCCTGGGAAACGGGGCGTCATTGCGCCATGACCCACCGCTGGACCATTGATTACGAAGCCGATTACCAGTTTATCAACGCGGTGTACACGGCGCTGTATCCACATAATCCCGGCTTTGGCCTGAACGACATCCTGGCCTTGTTAGACAAACAGCCCCAACTACGCGCCATCAACCAGCAGTTTGCCGGGGTGAACTGGTATCGCCACCATTTGGGCGAACTACGAACTGTCACGGCGGCGCAAACGCGCACGGCCGTCGTGTGTGTAGATTAGATTAGATTTGACCAATCTTCAAGATTGGTCAAATCTGAAAGAACCAGGAGGAATGATGCACAAAGAAGATTATGAACAGTGCCAGACTACCGCTTTGCGCGTGCGCGAACACATCATTCGCCTGGCGACTGACGGCGGCTGCTTTATTGGCGCGTCGCTGTCCTGTGTAGATTTGCTTGTCTACCTGTACACGCAATTCCTGAACGTCAACCAGGATAACCTGGCTGATCCGCAGCGCGACTATTTTTTCCTGTCTAAAGGCCACGACGTACCGGCGCTTTATGGCCTGTTTGTGGAATTGGGCTGGCTCGCGCCGGAGCGGCTGCAAAACCACCTGAAACCCTACGACAACATCTACTGGCATCCCAATCGCGCCACGCCCGGCGTGGAATTTCATTCCGGCTCGTTGGGCCACCTGCTGCCGGTGGCCGTTGGCGTGGCGCTGGACTGTAAAATGCGCGGTCAGCGCAACCGGGTCGTCGTCATGACCGGCGATGGCGAGTTAAACGAAGGCTCAAACTGGGAGGCGCTGCTCGTCGCGCGGGCTTATCGGCTAGACAACCTGGTCGTGTTGGTAGACCGCAACGGCTTCCAGGCCAACGCGGCCACCGAAGTGATTATGCCTCTGGAGCCGTTGGCGAAAAAGCTGGAAGCGTTTGGCTGCCGCACAAGCTGGTTAAACGGGCACGATTTTGGGGACATGGACGCAACCTTTAACCTGTTGCCGTTTGAGGCCGGGCGACCCAGCGCCATCGTGGCGCAAACTGTTCGCGGGCAGGGCTTGCCCAGCCTGGAAAATCGCGCCGACCGTTGGTTCTGTAACTTTACGGCGGAAGAAGTGGTGGCTTTGCTGCGTGAATTGCACGGCGAACGCCGGGCCGCGCTGACTTCCGACGTGTTGGTGGTGAGATAGGGGATCTTATGACATACGAAGAGGCTTTACGCGACATTGCTCTGGCCGACACCCGCTACGTGGTGCTGACGGCCGAAAATCGGGCGGCGATTCGCAACTTACCGGCGGCGATGAACGGCCGTTTCATAGACACCGGCATCACCGAGCAGGCCATGATCGGCGTGGCGGCCGGGCTGGCGCTGCGCGGGCGCATCCCTGTCGCCCATGCCCTGGCGACCTTCCTGACCATGCGTGCCTTTGAATTCATCCGCACCGACGTAGGCATCGGCAACCTGCCGGTCAAACTGGTGGGCGGCGTGCCCGGCTTTCAGTCCGAGGCGAACGGCCCCACCCATCAGGCGTTGGAAGACGTGGCCCTGATGCGCGGCATCCCGCCGCTGGGCGTCTTTTGCCCGGCCGACGAAGCAGACCTGGTATTGGGGCTGCCGGCGGTGTTGGCGAGTGAACGGCCGTTTTACATCCGCCACATCGCCCGCCCGGCCGTCATCGAACATGATCCGCGTTTTGCCATCGGCCAGGCCGAGCAAGTGCTGGACGGCAACGACGTGACCATTCTGGTCTATGGCTTTTTGTTCCGCGAGGCGTATGAGGCGGCCTTGCTCCTGGCGGCGCAGGGCGTCAGCGTGCGGCTGTTGAACATGCGCACGCTCAAGCCGGTGGACGAAACGGCCGTCCTCCGCGCCGCCCGCGAAACAAAGCTGTTGATAACGGTGGAAGACCATTTTGTCACCGGTGGCCTGTTCAGCATCGTCAGCGAATTGCTGGTGCGGGCAGGACAAATAACGGCCGTGCTGCCCATCGCCCTGGAAAACCGCTGGTTCAAGCCCGCTCTGCTGGGCGACGTTCTGGCCTATGAAGGGTTTACCGGGCCGCAGTTGGCCCAAAAAATTGTCAATCGTCAATTATCAATCGTCAATGGTCAACGGAACACGGAACACGGATTACGGAACACGGAGAAACCCTATGCCCAACGGTGTGCAATTTAACCTGAGCTATCCCGACATCACGCAATCGAACCGGTTGTATGCGCGGGCGACGGGCCTGATTCCGGCCTACACCCAAACCCTGGCCAAAGGGCCAACGCAGTACGTTCAGGGCGTCGCGCCTAAATATTTGTTGCGCGGCCTCGGTTCCCACGTCTGGGATGTGGACGGCAACGAATACATTGATTACAACGTCGGCATCGGCCCCATCTCCCTGGGGTACGCCTACGAGCCGGTCAACGCGGCCATCCGCGCCCAACTCAACGACGGCATCACCTTTTCGTTGGTTCATCCGTTGGAAGTGGAAGTGGCCGAGCTGATTCGCGCCCACGTGCCCAACGCCGAAGCGGTGCGCTATTGCGGTGATGGTACAGCGGGTGATGGCGCGTTACGGCCGTATCCACATCCTGATCAACAACGCCGCCATCAACGAAAAATTCGAGTCCCCGGCCCAGGCAGCCGAACGCTCCCGCCTTGAGAATTATCCCCTCAACCTGTGGCTGCAATCGCTGGAAGTGAACCTGACGGGCGTATTTCTCTGTTCGCAGCATGTCGGCCGGTGCATGGCCGACGCCGGGCAGGGCAGCATCATCAACATCGCGTCCACGTATGACATCGTCGCCCCCAACCAAAGCCTCTACCGCGACATGGACGGCGCGCAGCGTTTCTACAAATCGCCCGCTTACCCGACGACCAAAGGGGCCGTGCTGGCGTTTACCCGCTACCTGGCGGCTTACTGGGGCGAAAAAGGGGTGCGCGTGAATGCGTTGTCGCCCGGCGGCGTGCAGAACGGGCAAGACGCCGCGTTTGTAAACCGTTATGTAGACCGCACGCCGCTAGGTCGCATGGCGCAGCCGGCGGATTACAAAGGGGCGGTGCAGTTTCTGGCGAGCGATGCCTCGGCTTATATGACCGGGGCCAATCTGGTGGTGGATGGAGGATGGACGATATGGTAGAGAACGGCCGTTTTACCCCTTCCCTCGTCGCCAAAGCGCAGGCCATCCGCCTGCTGCTCACCGACGTGGATGGCGTGCTGACCGACGGCGGCGTTTATTACTCGGCGGCGGGCGAGGAGATGAAGCGCTTCTCCATCCGGGATGGCCTGGGGGTCGAGCGCCTGCGTCAGTTGACCGGTATCGAAGTGGGCATTGTGACCGGTGAAGCGTCGCCGTCCGTGCTGCGGCGGGCGGAAAAGTTAAAAATCACCGAGCTTCACCTCGGGATTCGCCACAAGAAGGCCGTTCTGGCCGATATTTTTGGCCGCCTGAAGCTCCAACCCAAAGAGATCGCCTACATCGGCGACGATGCCAACGACCTGGAAGTGATGCGGCACGTGGGGCTGTCGGCCACGCCCGCCGATGGTTATCGGGAGGTGCTGGTCATGGCCGACTACGTTTGCCAGTCCCCCGGCGGTCATGGCGCGTTCCGCGAATTTGTTGAACTGCTCATCGCTGCCCGTCGGGAACCGGTTCCTGACGAGGTTGAAGGCGTGGCGGCCGTGAATGGTAGTGCGGTGAACGGCCGTGTCGCTATTTAGCCGAGAGCTAAAGCTCCCGGCTAAAC